>NZ_RZRR01000427.1:0-4611 GCF_003998555.1 Mesorhizobium sp. M7A.F.Ca.CA.002.09.1.1
ATCCTGCTCTACCTTGCTGAAAAGACCGGCCTGCTCATGCCCATTGATGGCGCGCGCCGCTACGAGACCATCCAGTGGGTGTTCTTCCAGATGGCCTCGGTCGGGCCAATGTTCGGCCAGGTCGGCTTCTTCCACAAATTCGCCGGCCGCGAAATCGCCGACAAACGCCCTCTGGAGCGCTATCGCGACGAGTCAAAGCGACTGCTCGGCGTGCTCGACGGCCGGCTGAAGGGGCGCAAGTGGATCATGGGCAATGACTACACCATCGCCGACATCTCGCTGCTCGGTTGGGTGCGCAACCTGATCGGATTCTACGAAGCACGCGAACTCGTCGGCTTTGACGATTTCGCCCATCTGGGAACATGGCTGGAGCGCGGCCTGGCGCGGCCGGCGGTGCAAAAAGGCCTGACCATCCCGGCCAAGGGATAGAAAAACCAGCCTCCGAAGCGCGGCTATTTCGCCTTCGCTTTGGCTTTCGAACCGCCTTTGCCCATGACGGAAGCGGCGAGCGACGCAGCACCTCGGGCGGCGACCATGACCGCGCCGGCAGCGACGTTGGCTGTGGCCTTGGCCGTGCGCATCGCACTGCCGCCCAAGGAGTCGCTGGAACTCGCGGGCTTCTTCGGCTTTGCGGCTTTTGGCGCGGCTTTCGCTGCGGCCGGCACCACTTTCTTCGGCGCTGCCTTGCCGAAAGCCGGCTTGGCGTCCTTCGAACGGCCTGTCATTGCCGGGCCGGCGCCGGTTTTGGATTGGGTCGCCTTGCCCTTGGCGGGCGCAGGCTTTTTTGCCTTGGTTGCCATTGGACCGAATCCCTCTTTTGGCACAATTGTCGTGTCGGGATAACGGCCTGAAAGTCTTAAAGTTCCCCTTGCACAATCCGTCGAATCAAGCGGAAAGGCCGATCACCAGATCGGCGGCACTGCGCCGCGCGAGCACGCGCTCGATGTTGGGCAGGTCGTTGGAAGCGATCCAGGCGCGCGCATCTTCATCGGAGCGGCCATGCTCGTGCCAGCGCTCCATCAGGCGGCGCTCGAGCTCGTTGCGCGGCACGTCGACGAAGATCGAGAAATCGAACAGCGGCGCCAGCCGCGACCACGGCTCTTCGTCGAGCAGCAGGTAATTGCCTTCGACCAGGATGAACTTGGTTTCTGTGGCGACGATCGAGGCTGCGGCGCGCGACAGTTCCATGTTGCGGTCGAAGACCGGAATGGCGATGTCGGGTTCACCGGCACGGATACGCTTCAGCAAGGCCTCAAAACCGGCAAAGTCGAAGGTTTCCGGCGCGCCCTTGCGCGCGCGCAGACCGCGCCGCTCGAGCACGGCGTCGTCATAGTGGAAGCCGTCCATCGGTACGACCTCCGCTGCCCCTTCGGGCAGCAGTTCATGCAGCCTTGCCGACAGCGTCGACTTGCCGGCGCCCGGTGGACCGGCAATGGCGACGATGAAGCGGTTTGCCTTGCCGGCGCGTTTGAAGATGGTGGCGGCGAGATGGGCGATTTCGGACATGAGAGCCTCTCTGGCAGAGCTTCAGATCCACCATGTTCCGCATGATGATTTCGGCCACATCTTGGCGACAGTTCACGGAAATTTCAAACCCTGCGGCCGCGCAATCACACCTACGAGGCCAGCGGCTGGCCGATGCGCAGGAAATCGCTGTCGAAGGGAACCTCCCGCGTCGAACCGCCGGCATGCAGCCGCATGCGGCCATCCGCCGTCGTGACGTCCCGCGGCGGCTCGCCGCCCGACAGCGGCAGGACGCCGATGACGTGGCGAAAAGACACGCTTTGGCCTTCGCCCAGCGCAAAAGCGGTCGCCACCCCTTCGCGCTTCAGCCAGTTGTCGCCGATCGAGGCGGCATGGCCGACGGCAGCGCGGCCATCCTCGATGCCGAGCACGCCAAGGTGGCGGCCGCTCCATGGGGCGTAGTCGCGCCCGCCATTGCTGAACCACAGCATGGTGATTGGCAGTTCGGCCGGGTTCTTCAGCACCAGCACCAGATCGTCCTCGGCCTGTCGTGCAAGCGCGGTCCATCCCGGCCCGCCATGGTCGGCTTCGACCAGCGTGATGAAATCCTCGCGGCGGTCATCCATGCGGTATTCCGTCAGGTCGAGCGTGCCGCCGCCGGCGGCGGGAAAATGGCCGAGATCGGCGGAGCGCGCCGGATAGGCGAGCATGAAGCGGCCGCGTGCGGGATCGGGCTCCAGCGGATCGTCCAGCGTCGCGGCAAAACGCTTCGGCGAAAAGGCCAGCCTGCCGCCGCCGGTCATGGCCGTCATCGGGTGATGGGCGACCGAGATCGCACCATTGCCGCCGGAAAATACATGCTCCTGGTAGAGGAAGGGATGGCCGTCGCGCAGCGTCAGGATCTTGTCGACCGAAGCGCCCATCACCTCGTGCCGCAGGCGATAGACGGCGCGCCAGCCATCGTCGGTCGCGACACTTTCGACGACATCCCAGGCGCTGTTGGCCGTCCAGCCATGCAGCGGCGCTTCCTCGACATCGCTGCGCGAAAACGGCGCGCAGAGGAAATCGCCGGACAGCCGAACCGTGCCTTCCGGCAGGTCTTTCGGCAGCGTCTCGTTCGCATCGACCCAGGGCGCGCGATGCAGCGGCTTCAGCTGCCGCCCGCCAGCCTCGACGACCATGTCGGCGATGTGGCCGACCGTGAGGTCGAGCGAAACCGAAATGCCTCTGGCCTTGATGGTGTGGATGGTCATTGCGCTGTCACCGATTCTGAAGGCGCAAACTGAACCGTTCGGCGGCGGTTGCGCAAGCGCCGCGACAGGCATTTTGCATCGCGCACCTTCACCTTCCCCACAAGGGGAGGGTGAGCTACTGTCGCTTGTATTCCCGCACCGGCGACTTGGTGTCGTCGGTGTAGGTAACCTGCACCGACATCGATTTCACGCTGTCGGCGACCTTGAAATAGGGCTGGTAATCGTAGGGGATGGCGTAGGGGTCCTTCTTGTCGCAAGGCGGCATCTTGATCTCCTTGTCGAGGGCCGCGCCGTTCAGGCTGTAATGCACCTGTTTGATGGCGCAGCGGTAGGACAGCATCTGGGTGAAATAGACCAGGCCGTGGTTGCCGCTGGCATCGAAGGCGATCCACGAGGTCCAGAACTGGTCGAGGATCTGCTTGTTGCCTTGCTGAAGCGCTGTCTCGGGGTCGAAGCGGATGTCGAACGGGCCGGTCTCGCGGCCCCTGATGTCGAGATATTTGATCGCAATGATCCCCGCCACGGTGCTGTCGGGTATCTCGAAGCTCGGATTGGCCATCGGCTTGCCGGTGGTCTGGTCGTTCATGGCCAGGAAACCGGTGTCGGTGAAAGGACCGCTGTCGCCCATGCGCCAGGAGATGGCGGTCGCCGGCTCGGGCAGCGAGATGGTCATCGACCAGCCCTGGTTGGAGCGCATCGGCGTCAGCGAAGGCACGAAGCGGGCGGGGTCGAGCACGTCGCCAAGCGCCGCCAGCCGGCTGCGGCTGCGGTCCAGCCAGTCGGCCAACTGCGTCTGGTCGACGAAATATTTGAGCAACCCGCCATCCTTTTCGTAGGACGTGAACTTGGTCAGCGCCTTGGCCTCGTTGCGCTTGTCGGCCAGCGTCTGGGCGCCGAGGCGGTCTTCGGAAAACTCCTGCGCCAACAGGAAATAGGCCGGCGCGAAATCTGGATTGGCTGATATGAAGACGTTGAGCTTGTCGAGGCGCTGGGCGTCGTCGAACTGCTGGATATGCACCAGCTTGATCGACAGCGCCTTGCCCTTGTCGGCAAGCGCGCCGAACACCTCGCGCGCGCCGGCCTTGCCGTCCTGCACCCGAAGCAGCGCGGCAAAGCGCGTGTAGGGATCGATGGCGTCGACGTCGAAGCCGGCAAAGGCGAGGTAGGAGCGCCGCGCATTCAGCATGTCGCCGGACAACTCGTAGACGCGGGCATTGTGGTAGAACTCGTCCGGCCGCTTCGGCTCGGCGATCGCCCCGCCCTGCGCGGCAAGGGCGGCAAAGCCCTTGGCGATGATGTCGATCGAGGCGGCGATCTGCTGCGTCGTCGCCTGCAGCTTCTCGGTCTGGGCCTGCTGCTGCGCCTGGCCGGCGACCAGCGTCTCGGTCTCCTTCTTCACCTCGTCGGTGGTCTTCTGCACTTCCGCCGTCTGCTCAGTCTGCTGCTGCTGGACGGACGCGATCTCGTCGGTCTTTTTCGCCGCCGTGTCGGTCGACTGCTTGACCGCGTCGACCGTCTTTTGCGTCTGCGTGACGGTCTGCTCGATCTTCGCAACTTTCTCGGTAACGATGCCCATCGACTGCTGCAGCCCGGCAATGGCCGGCACCAGGCTGGCGATCACCCCATGCTGGGCGTTGGTCTGCTGCTGCAGGCCGTAGACGCCGCCGGCGACGGCCGCCGCACTGGTGGCGAAGATCAAGGCCGGCAGCGCCTTGGCCGCCAGCACCAGCCGGAGCACGATGGCAATGGCGATGATGATTGCGGCCACCGCGGCGACCAGCGCGATATAGGCGGCGAACGGCGCCAGCGGATTGAGGATGTCGGATACGGCACCCCCGACAAAGGCGACGCTGCCAGCCCATTTGCCGGTGCGGCTGAGTGATGCCCTGATAAG
>NZ_RZRR01000428.1:0-4610 GCF_003998555.1 Mesorhizobium sp. M7A.F.Ca.CA.002.09.1.1
GCTATGGGCCGAACCAACGATGCCATCATCTATGGCGGCAGCGTCCAGCTCTTCGTCAAAGGATCGGCGAAGGAGGCTGGCAAACTCGCGGAAAAACTTCCCAGCAGCGCCTCACGGGACTACGGCCAACCCTTCGCCGAGATATTCACGCGGTTCAAGGGCGATTTCTATGCCATCGACCCGTTGCTGTTCAGCCCGGCTGAAGTGATCGTGACAGCGATCGAAACCGGCGATACTTTTCGCGCCGGTCGGCGTGATCTGAAGATGCTCGAACGGAGTCTCGGCTAGGGCATGGCGGTGCAAAGGGATTCGTCTGTCATTCGCCCGCCCGGCGACTGCCTTCCGTGCAGCCCTGCCGCGGACGCTGCCATGAGGGCCTGGAATCGCTCGCGCCGCCGACATTCCCGCACCCGAGAGGCCACATGATCCCTCGCATCCTGATCGTCAGCGACAAAGTGGACACCGGCTCCAACGGCCTGGCGGCAGGACTTGGTCGGGGGGGCGCCGCCGTTACAGCCGTGCCGCTGGCGGCGATCGCATTCGATACCAGCAGCCCGAGCGGACTTGCGATCCCCGGCTTCGGCGGCACGCTGCCCGACGCCGTGCTCGTCCGTTCGATCGCCGCCGGATCGTTCGAAGCGGTTACCCGGCGCCTCGGGGTGCTGCACGCGTTAAGCAGACTGTCGGTTCCCGTATGGAATTCCGCGCAGGCGATCGAGCGCTGCGTCGACAAGTCGATGACGACATTCCTCCTGAAAAATGCCGGCCTGCCTACGCCACGCACCTTTGCCGTAGAAGGACTTGCCGTCGCCGAGGAGGTCGCGGCGCAAGAGCTTCCGCGGGGACCGCTGGTGCTGAAACCATTGTTCGGGGCGCAAGGCCGCGGCATAAAGCTGATCCGCACGTTCTCGGACCTGCCGGCCGCAGAAGAGGTGAACAGCGTCTACTACCTTCAGCAATATGTGTCGCGTGCCGGTCCGCCTTTCCGGGATTTCCGCGTGTTTGTCTGCGCCGGAGAGACCGTGGCGATGATGAGCCGCATCAGCGACGACTGGATCACGAACGTCAACCGGGGTGGCGTGCCGGAACAGGTTTCCGAACATGGCAAGGCGGAACTGGCATCGCTGGCCGTCGCTGCGTCAGCCGCGGTCGGCGCGGATTTTGCCGGCGTGGACATCGTGCGGGCTGACGACGGCAATCTGTTCATACTCGAAGTGAACAGCATGCCCGCATGGTCGGGATTGCAGTCGGTGGTCGCCGTGAACATCGCCGAAGCAATCGCCGATGCCTTGCTGAAACTTCTGGCCGACCGCGCCGAGGCGGCCGCCGCACCGCGGCCCTACCGTTTTGCCGCGCCTGCGAATTCGTGAGGGCGGGCAAGGTGGTGCTTTCGCGTGAACGCCTCCGGGCCAGCTATAAGAATGCCTGCAGGATGGAGATCGAAGCCCTAAAGCCGGGCAACGTCCATCTGTTCGCCGACGGACACGGCATGTCCGCCGCCCAGTTCATGACAAGTGCGGAGGTTTCCTCCGGGCCGCTGACCGATCCTCGTCTGCCGGTCGGGCAGCGGATGCTGGAGGCGGTGCGCGCGACACGACTGGCGGTCGCAACCAATACCAATCTCGGAATCATCCTTCTGGCAGGGCCTCTGATATGCGCCGCCGAAATGGGCGGTGACAGACTGCGTGACAATCTCGATTCGCTGCTTCGGGCTTTGAGCGTGCAGGATACCAAGGCGGTATTCGAGGCGATCGTCACGGCCGCGCCAGGCGGCCTCGGAGAAGCCGCCAACGATGTGCGGCAGGAGCCGAAGGTCCATTTGCTGGACGCGATGAGGGAGGCTGCCGACCGCGACATGATCGCTCGCCAGTACAGCAACTGTTTCGGCGACGTGTTCGGGGTCGGGCTCGCCGCGCTGGATGGAGCGTTGGCACGTGAAGAAGACGGCATGTGGCCGACGGTGTTCGTCTACATGGCGTTTCTCGCCGGCTTCCCCGACAGCCATGTGATGCGCAAGCACGGCGTTCACGTCGCAAATCAGGCGCGGCAGGAAGCCGTTGCCGTTCAGGCGGCGCTCCATGCCGAGGGCGACGAACCGTCGCGCATTCGTCTGCTCATGGAGTTCGACCGCCGGCTGAAGGCCGACAACATCAACCCCGGCACCTCGGCCGACCTCACCGTGGCTACTCTTTTAGTCCACACCCTCGCCCTCACCTTGCATAATCGCGGCGTTGGTGCTCGACTTCCAAAAGCGGCAGCTGTGCTTCCGCGGCTATCTAGCCAACCGGTCCGGGCAAATCCGGACGCTGCCAACAAGGATAGCTGTCCATCGAGCGCCTGCTCGGTTGCAGCGTCCGTGGACATCATAATTGTGTCTTGGAGGAAATTGGCATGGCAAAAATATCAAAGGTTATGGTCGGTGAATCGCTGGTGGGAGACGGCAACGAAGTCGCGCATGTCGACCTGCTCATCGGCCCGCGGGGGAGCGCGGTCGAAACGGCATTTTGCAACGCGCTTACCAACAACAAGGACGGCTTTACTTCGCTTTTGGCGGTGATCGCGCCCAATCTTCAATGCAAACCCAACACCGTGATGTTCAACAAGGTCACGATCAAGGGTGCCAAACAGGCGGTCCAGATGTTCGGCCCGGCGCAGCACGCCGTGGCAAAGGCCGTGCAGGACAGCGTTGCGGACGGGACCATTCCGGCCAACGAAGCAGACGACGTGTTCATCTGCGTCGGGGTATTCATCCATTGGGACGCGGCGGACGACGCCAAGATCCAGAAATACAATTACGAGGCGACAAAGGAAGCCATCCAGCGCGCCGTTGCAGGAACCCCGACCGCCGCCGAAGCAACGGCCCAGCGCGACAAGGTCAAGCATCCGTTCGCAGCCTAGACAAGAGACAGCCCCGCACAGGAAAAACCCTCTTCTGAGACGGATGGTCTGTTGCGCCGGCTGAAAAAGGTTCTGGGCTTTTGAAACGTCAGCTCCCGAAGGGCGCACGCCCTTCGGGAGCTGACGAGCAACGACGATCAGGCGCCGAGTGACGCGAGGTGGCCGGGCGTGAGCGTAGCGTTGTGCAATGAGGTTGCGACCAGTGCCGCGGCGACGCCCATGGCGGACAAGGCCCTGATGTCGTTCTCGTCGCGGACACCGCCGGCCGCAATGACAGCGCGATTTCCGGCCTTGGCCTTGACCTCCTGCAACCGCCCGAAGTCGGGACCGGCGGCCGCACCGACCTTGGCCAGCGTCATGACAATCACCTTTTGCGGCCAAAGCTCGGGCTCATCGAGAAGAGAACGCGGCCCGCAAAAACTATCGCCGACGAAATCAAGGGACAGGATGAGATCGGGATGATCGCGAAAACGCCGCAGCAACATGTCGTCTCGCTGCGATTCAGAGCCCAGAACAGGAGACAGCGAGCGTTCGGCAAGCGCCGCCAAAAGTGTCTTTTCGTCGGCCACGCCGGCATCGACCCAAAGTTCCGGCGGCTCCGCCATCGTCCTCAGCCGGGCGAGTGCGTCGCTGTTTGGCGCTCCGCCTTCGATAGCGTCCAGATCTGCGATGTAGAAGGTGGAAAAAGGATAAAGCCCACGCAGTCCTTCAGCGACCGCGACCACATCAGGGCTTCGGCTGAGCGGCGTAACGATCGGCCTGTAGCGATCGCGTTTTCCCTGCTGGGCGCGAACCACCACGCCGTCTTTCAGGTCGAGAACCGGAATGATACGCAACGCTTTTTCACCGACCAATTGCCCCCGTCATGAAAGCTTGAAGCGTGGAAAAAAGAAAGGGCATCATTGCCGGTTTCGACATTGGCGGCGCGCATCTGAAGGTGACCCGCGCACAAGACGGTCGCATCGTCGAGGCGGTAACGATCGCAACGCCGCTCTGGCAAGGGTTGGACAAGCTGGCTTCAGCCCTCGACGAAACGGCTCCGATCTACGCGGGTGCGGATCTCAACGCATTCACCATGACGGGCGAACTGTCGGACATCTTTCCGTCCCGCGATGCCGGCGTGGCGGCTCTGCTGGGTCAGATTTCCACCCATTTCCCCGCAGACAAAAAGCTGGTCTATGCCGGACCATCCGGTTTCGTCGGAGTCGAGCGGGCAGCGCAGCTGACCGCCGATGTGGCTTCCGCCAATTGGCACGCGACAGCCTTGTTGGTGGCAAAACTCGCCGGCGATGCCCTGTTCGTCGACATGGGCTCCACCACCACCGATATTATCGCCATCAAGAACGGCGCCGTGGCCAATGACGGCTACACCGATGCCGGACGGCTTCTAACCGGCGAATTGGTCTATACCGGCTTTACCAGGACATTCCTGTTCGGCGTAGCCTCGTCGGCTCCCGTCCATGGCAGGCTAACGCCGCTGATGAACGAATATTTCGCCTCGATCGCCGACGCTCACCGCATCCTGGGCGTGCTCGACGAGGACGACGACAGGCACCCTCCCGCCGACGGCAAGGAAAAGACTGTGGACGGCTCGATCGCGCGGCTGGCGCGCATGGTGGGGCGCGACGCCACCGACCTCACCCCGCCGGAATGGGGTGAAGTCGCGCGCTGGTTCAGCGAGCAGCAACTGCGCAAAGTGCACGATGCAGCGG
>NZ_RZRR01000429.1:0-4608 GCF_003998555.1 Mesorhizobium sp. M7A.F.Ca.CA.002.09.1.1
ATCTCCCCCCTAGAGGGGGAGATGTCCGGCAGGACAGAGGGGGGCGCCTCGCGCAAACCTATCGGCCTTTTCCCCTTAGCCGGCCACGCCACCGCCCTCGGCATCGCCCTGCCCTACGGCAGCATGCCGGCCGACAAGATCATCGCCCTCGCGCAAGCCGCCATCGCCCTCGGCACAACCGAAATCCGCCTCGCCCCCGGTCGTGCCTTGCTGTTCCTCGGGCAACCAACCGCCGCCAACCCATCGCTCCAACACACCGCCGCCATCCTCGGCTTCGTCACCGCCCCCGCCGACCCGCGCACGCGCATTGCCGCTTGCCCGGGCATGCCGGCCTGCGCCTCCGGCCGCATCGCCACACGCGACATCGCCGAGACGATCGCCGCTGAAACAGCCGACATCCTCGACTTCACCCTTCACATTTCCGGCTGTGCCAAAGGCTGCGCCCACCCCGGTCCGGCAGCGCTGACGATCGTCGGCGGCGAAAATGGAGCCGGACTTGTCGTGAACGCGACGGCAAAGGCCCTTCCTGCCGGCTACAGGCCGGGCTATGACGCCGCGCGCGGCATCGGCCGCGTCGCGGCGATGATCCGCAGCACACGATATCAAGGTGAAACCGCCGCCGCTTGCCTGACAAGGCTCGGGCCGGCCGGTATCGCCGAGGCCTACCGACAGGCCCAAACTGAAAAACGGAAATGAGCATGGCCGCCTACGACTACATCCATGACGGCACGGCGATCTACGAGCGCTCCTTCGCCATCATCCGCGCCGAGGCCGATCTGTCGCGCTTCTCCGAAGCTGAGGCCGATGTCGCCATTCGCATGATCCATGCCTGCGGCCAGGTCGAAGCTTCAAATCATTTTGTGTTCTCCAAGGATTTCGTTGCCGCCGCCCGCACCGCTTTGGCGGCCGGCGCGCCGATCTTCTGCGACGCGGAAATGGTCTCGCATGGCGTCACCCGCGCCAGGCTGCCGGCGGGCAACGAGGTGATCTGCACCTTGCGCGACCCGCGTACGCACGAAATTGCCAGGCAAATCGGCAACACCCGTTCGGCGGCCGCCATCGACCTCTGGGGCGAGCGCATGGCCGGCTCTGTGGTTGCCATCGGCAATGCGCCGACCGCGCTATTCTATCTCCTGGAAAAACTGCGCGATGGCGCACCGAAGCCGGCGGCCATCATCGGCATGCCGGTCGGCTTCGTCGGTGCGGCCGAATCCAAGGATGCGCTGGCCGAGAATTCCTACGGCGTTCCCTACGCCATCGTGCGTGGCCGGCTTGGCGGCAGTGCCATGACCGCCGCCGCGCTCAATTCATTGGCGAGGCCTGGCCTGTGAACGCCTTTCTCAAAGGCCGCCTCGTTGGCGTCGGCACCGGTCCTGGCGACCCCGAACTGCTGACCCTAAAAGCCGCCCGCATCCTGGCCGAGGCCGATGTCGTGGCCTATTTCGCCAAGCGCGGCAACAACAGCAACGCCCGCGCCATCGTCGAAGCGCAGTTCCGGCCCGAAATGACGGAATTGCCGCTGCTCTATCCCGTCACAACCGAAATCGCCAGGGACCACGACGACTACCGCTCGCAGATCACGGCTTTCTACGAGGAGTCGGCCGAAAAGGTCGCCGAGCACCTCGAAGCCGGCAGAATGGTTGCGGTGCTGTCGGAGGGCGACCCGCTGTTCTACGGCTCTTACATGCATCTGCATGTGCGCCTCGCCCATCGTTTTCCGACCGAAGTCATCCCCGGCGTCACCGCCATGTCCGGCTGCTGGTCGCAGACCGGTATTCCGATCGTCCAGGGCGACGACGTGCTCACCGTGCTGCCGGGCACGATGAGCGAGTTCGAGCTGACCCGCCGGCTGGCCGACACCGATGCCGCCGTCATAATGAAGGTCGGCCGCAACCTGCCCAAGATCAGGCGGGCGCTGGAGGCTACGGCCAAGCTGTCGCGCGCCGTCTATGTCGAGCGCGGCACCATGGCCGGCAGCGTCTCGATGAAGCTTGCCGACAAAAAGGACGACAAGGCGCCCTACTTCGCCATCGTGCTGGTCGCCGGCTGGTCCGGCCGCCCCGGCGCCGTGGGAGCGCAGGTATGAGTGGCCGTCTCATCGTCATCGGCCTTGGCCCCGGCAATGCCGATCAGGTCACCCCGGAGGCCAGCCGCGCTGTCGCCGAGGCGAAATTCTTTTACGGCTACAAACCCTATCTCGACCGGCTGGACCTGCGCCCGGACCAGACCCGCGTCGCTTCCGACAACCGCGAGGAACTCGCCCGCTCCAAGGACGCATTGAGCAAGGCTGCAGAGGGCCATGACGTCGCCGTGGTCTCCGGCGGCGATCCCGGCGTGTTCGCCATGGCGGCGGCCGTCTGCGAGGCGATCGAGGCCGGTCCGGTCGAATGGCGCGCAGTCGATGTCGCCGTGGTGCCCGGCATCACCGCCATGCTTGCGGTTGCCGCCCGCATCGGCGCGCCGCTCGGCCATGATTTCTGCGCCATCTCGCTCTCCGACAATCTAAAGCCATGGGAGTTGATCGAACTGCGCCTGCTGGCGGCGGCCGGTGCCGGCTTCGTCATCGCGCTTTACAACCCGATCAGCAAGGCCCGCCCCTGGCAACTCGGCCGCGCCTTCGAGTGCCTGACCGCCATCCTGCCGGGCACCACGCCGGTAATCTTCGGCCGCGCCGCCGGTCGCCCGGACGAGCGTATCGAGGTCTACCTGCTGGCCGATGTCGAGGCTGAAAAGGCGGACATGGCGACCTGCATCATCATCGGCTCGCCGGAAACCAGGATTATCAAGCGCACGGAGAAGCCGGCGCTGGTCTACACGCCGCGCTCGTCCACGGGACGGACAAAATGATCGATCCCAAATCGATCGACAATGGCGGCCAGCGCTTCGACGGTTTCAGCCGAGGGCACGTCCGGCAGATCAGGCCTGCGGATCATGACCACCTCGATGCCAAGCGCCCGCGCCGAGGCGATCTTGCCAAAGGTCGCCTCGCCGCCGCTGTTCTTGGACACCACGACATCGATGCGGTGCCTTTCGAGCAGCGCGCGTTCCTCCGCGTCGCGAAACGGGCCACGGGCCAACAGATATTCGGCGTCGGGCACGGCCAGCTTCGGCTCGACCGGATCGACACTGCGAATGACATAGTGGTGCTGGGGCGCTGCTTCGAAAGCCGCAACCTCTTGCCGGCCCAGTGCCAGAAAAACGCGGCGCGGCGCCGGTCCAAGCGCTTGCGCGGCATCGCCGACCGTACCGACCAACGTCCAGCGGTCGCCTTCGACAGGCTCCCAGCCGGGACGCCGCAGGGCAAGGATCGGCACGCCGGCCATGCGCGCGGCTTGTGCGGCATTGGCGGAGATTTGCGCCGCATAGGGATGCGTGGCGTCGATCAGCAGATCGGTGGCCGTTTCCGTGAGGTAAGCGGCCAGCCCGTCGGCGCCGCCAAAGCCTCCGCTTCGCACCGGCACGCCTTGCGCGACCGGGCTTTCGGTGCGGCCGGCCAGCGACAGTGTGACCGAGGCACGCGCCGCCAGTTTTCCGGCCAGTTGCCGCGCTTCGGTGGTGCCGCCGAGGATCAGGATACGGTGGGTCATTATGCCTGCTGAGCGTCAATCGCGAGCCGCCTGGCTGACAGTCGTCGGCATCGGCGAGGACGGTTTAGCGGGTCTCGGCGACGAGGCCAAGCAGCGGATTGCCCAGGCTGAGATCATCTTCGGCGGCAAGCGGCACCTCGCCCTTGTCGCTTCCTTCGCCAAGGGCGAGCCGCGCCCATGGCCGGTTCCGTTCGATGCCGAGATGGCTGACGTGCTGGCGCTCGCCGGCAGGAACGTCTGTGTGCTCGCCTCCGGCGATCCCTTCTTCCACGGCGTCGGCGCCACGCTCGCCCGCAAGGTCAAGGCGCAAGAGATGCACGTTATCCCCGCGCCTTCAGCCGTTTCACTGGCGGCCGCCCGGCTCGGCTGGGCGCTGCAGGATATCGAAACCGTCTCGCTGCACGGCCGGCCGCTCGACCTGATCCGGCCACTGCTGCAGCCAGGCGCGCGCATCCTGGCGCTGACCTCGGATGCAGAAGCCCCCGCGGCGATTGCCCGCCTGCTCGCGGAACTCGACTTCGGCGCATCGCGGCTGACGATCCTGGAGGCGTTGGGTGGGCCAAGCGAGACCCAGCGCTCGGTCCGCGCCGATGCCTTCGACCTCGAAAACCTCAATCCGCTCAACGTGCTGGCGGTCGAAGTTGAATCCGGTCCGGACGCGCGCGTGCTGCCGCTCACATCAGGCCTTGCCGATCACCTGTTCGACCATGACGGCCAGATCACCAAGCGCGAAATCCGCGCGATTACCCTGTCGGCGCTGGCGCCGCGGCGCGGCGAGTTGCTGTGGGACATCGGCGCCGGCTCCGGTTCCATCGGCATCGAATGGATGCTGGCCCACCCTTCGATGCGCACTTTTGCCATCGAGGCCGATCCGGTGCGCGCTGCCCGTATTGGCCACAACGCCGCCGCTTGTGGCGTTCCCGGCCTTGTCGTGGTCGAAGGCGCCGCGCCCAAGGCGCTAGCCAGACTGGATACGCCTGACGCGATCTTCATCGGCGGCGGCGTTGTGGCCAATACGGGC
>NZ_RZRR01000042.1:0-13974 GCF_003998555.1 Mesorhizobium sp. M7A.F.Ca.CA.002.09.1.1
TGGTGATGAAGAAGTTCCGGTTGTTTTCCATCGAAAGCCCTTGGCCTATCGTGTTCCGCGCAGTCGGCGGGAGAGTTCGGCCTTCAACTGGCCGAACGGAGTGGTAAGCACGTCTTCGCGCCCGACGATGACATAGTCATTGCCAGGCGCCATGTCACTTGCGGCGTGCGTACGGACGGCTTCTCGCAGCCGCCGCCGGACGCGGTTGCGGACAACCGCATTGCCGACCTTCTTGGTGACGGTGTAGCCGACGCGCGGCGACAGGCCGTCGCCGCGGTCGAGAACTTCGACGAGAAAAAGCCGCCCGCGTCGTTTTTCACCACGACGGACAGCCAGGAATTCCGCGCGCTTCAGAAGCCGCTTGGGATTTGGTCCCACTGGCTTGCCGGATGCGGGCAACGATCTCGTCTTCCGTTCAGGCGCTGAGCCGCTTGCGACCGCGGTTGCGGCGAGCTGCGACGACGCCGCGACCACCCTTGGTGGCCATGCGGGCACGAAAGCCGTGCCGACGTTTGCGGACGAGTTTGGACGGTTGGTAGGTACGCTTCATTTGTTTTAATACCGCGGGGGTGCGGCCCTTCTTGATTCTGTCACTGTGTAACAGGAGCTTTGCCGAGCCGGCTTTGGCGCGATCGAAACCGCGCCGGGACGAATGGCCCGAGCGTGTGCGGGCTTATAGAAAGAAGGCTTTTGGAAGTCAATCCGGAGTCGTCGGGCCGAAAGCTTCGCCATTCAGGCCGGTTTATGTTTGCGACCAAGGATGAAATTGGCAAAAAAGCCGTAATCGCCTAATCTGCGTTGATCAAGTGATCGTGAAGACATTAGCCGCATGAGCGAAACCATACAGGCACAGGAAGGGATCGGCACGGCGGGGTCCACCGAGGCGCCGGCCAGCGTGCGCACGGTGCCGCTGTCGCGCGGCCTGTCGACCAAGCTGCTGCTGCTGACCATCGTCTTCGTGCTGCTGGCCGAAGTGCTGATCTTCCTGCCCTGGATCGCCAGCTACCGGCTGAACTGGCTGAAGGAGCGGCTGAGCACGGCGGCGGCGGTGTCGATCGTGCTGGTGCAGGGTGAACCCACCTCGCTGTCGCGCACGGCGCAGAACGACGTGCTGATGGCGATCGGCGCCAAGGCGATCGCGGTGCGCGACGGAGGCGTCTCGCGGCTGCTGGTGGTGGCCGAAATGCCGCCGAAGGTCGACGAACACATCGATATCGCCTCGATCGGCATGATCAAGGGCATGACCGGTGCGCTCGACACGTTGTTTTTCGGCGGCGACCGTATGCTGCGCGTCTTCGGTCCGGTCGGCGAATCCGACAAGGAGTTCGAGCTGATCATGCCCGACAACAGCCTGCGCAACGCGATGCTGCGCTATTCGCGCAACGTCGCCTTCGTCTCGCTGCTGATCTCGCTGTTCACCGCCATGCTGGTCTACGCCGCCATCGACCTGATCATGATCGGGCCGATCCGGACGATGACGCGCTCGATGCTGTCCTTCTCCGAGGCGCCCGACGATCCCGGGCGGATCATCCATCCGGCTGCCCGCGCCGACGAGATCGGCGTTGCCGAGCGCGAGCTGTCGCAGATGCAGGAACGGCTGCAAAAAATGCTCTCCGAGCAGAAGCATCTTGCCGATCTCGGCCTGGCGGTTTCCAAGATCAACCATGACATGCGCAACATCCTGGCTTCGGCGCAGCTGATGTCGGACCGCTTGCGTCAGGTCAAGGATCCGACGGTGCAGGCCTTCGCGCCGAAACTGCTGCGCGCGCTCGACCGCGCCGTGTCTTATTCCGAAGGCGTGCTTCACTACGGCCGCACGCAGGAGCCGCCGCCGGCGCGCCGACGCCTGAGGCTGCGGCAACTGGTCGAGGACGTGCACGGCCTGCTGGACATTGAGCAAGGCATCGAGTTCGTCAATTCGGTCGAGCCGGCCTTCGAGGTCGATGCCGATTCCGACCAGTTGTTCAGGGTGCTGACCAATCTGTGCCGGAATTCCGTGCAAGCGATGGCGACCGACAGTGAAAGCGCCCTGGTGCGCCGCCTGGCGGTGTCGGCCGTGCGCCTGGGCAGCGTCAGCCGCATCGCCGTCAGCGACACCGGCCCCGGCCTGCCGCCCAAGGCGCGGGAAAACCTGTTCGCGGCCTTTCGCGGCTCGGCGCGCAGCGGCGGCACCGGCCTTGGCCTGGCGATCGCGCACGAACTGATCCGCGCGCATGGCGGCACGGTCGAGCTGGTCGAGAGCATTGGCGGGCGCACCACATTCGCCGTCACCATCCCCGACCAGCCGGTCCGGCTCGACCAGGCCCGCAACGGCCTGCGCCGCCCGGCGTGACGGTTTAGAGCGCCGGGTCGCCCGGCCCTCTTGTCCTCTGGCCCGATGCTTCTTCCAATGAGCAGGAACCGGCTCAACTTCGGACCGTTGCCATCTGCCGGAATCCCAGCCTTCATCACCAACCAAGGCACTTGTGACAAAACTTTTGCCGGATCGGCTTGCTTTTCCGAAATTCAGTCGCTAGGGAACACGTCTCGTCGCGACCGGTCGTTTACGATCGGATTGCGGGGTCATGGAAAGCATGGCCTGTTGCGCGCCCGTAGCTCAGCTGGATAGAGCACCAGACTACGAATCTGGGGGTCAGGAGTTCGAATCTCTTCGGGCGCGCCAAACAATTATATGAGACCGTTGGGATTTCCGACCTTTTCTATGTTGCCTTCAACAGCCTAGAGGGGAACAAAAAGCCGTAAAAATCCCGGAATGGGGCTCAAAGCCCCACGGATACTCCCACTAATTCATATGCGGTTCACTGGCTGTCCTACTCTCATCGAGGGTGACAAACCGTGAGGAAGCCATTCTCGGGCAGCCTCACGGAACGGGTAGCAGTTGCGCATTGCCGATCTTCCCGCCATCTATGCAAGAAGGCGCGGGGATCAATCAAGGCAATGCTTAAACCCTTTGGGAAGTGGTTCGTTACGAATTGGGAACGGGTCTTGTTTGTGATCGTCGGCTTGGCCCTGCTCGGCGCGAGCCTGACATTGATCTATCAGGAAAAAGTGACAGAAGCCGCCGCAGTCTTTGGCCTTGGCTTTCTCAGCTTTCTCTACGCCAACGTTTCGCGCTTCAAACGCTTCAAAGGGCTGGGCTTTGAAGCGGAGCTTTGGGAGGACAAGCAGAAAGAAGCCGCTGACCTCATTGAACGCTTGCGCGATATCGTTTCGATCTACACGCGGGAAGTTATACTTGGAAAGGTGAAGGCGGGGCGTATCGGGGTTGCAGGAAAGTGGAATGATCATTGGAAGCTCTATGATGATCTTGTCACGCAGCACAACACCCTTGGACAGAAGGTCGATTTTTCGGACATCAAAAAGGAAATGGATGACACTTTCCTTTTCGACATGACGATGCCCGAAATCAGGAAACTAAGAGCCGCTACGAATAAAGGAAAAGAGGCTGCAAGGCAAAGGATCGAGCAGGAGTTTGGAAGTCCCGTCCGTGACAATGAAGGCTACAATCGGCGCTGGGCGCAGTTTCGCGAGATACCTGAAGACATCAAAGACCCCTTCAAGATTTCGATCAAGGAGGATTTGGCAGGTTACGCCTTGAAGGTCTGGCGGGAAACCAAAGAACGGCTCAAACGAGATTTTGACGTGGACGCGGATGTTGACCAAAAGGTCCTTGATCGGTTCGTAACAATCTCAAAGCTCTATCAGTCCCGACCGGTTCAAGTGACGGACGAAATGATCGCATGGGCGAACCGGGAGGACTGAAATACTCCTTGCGCTTCAGTTCAAGTTCGGCAGACCTCATAGATCTCATGCGGACGACCTAGCTGGTCATGAACTCAGCCTGTTCATCGTGCCAGCCCTTCATCCACCTTTCACGGCGACCGCTATCCGTATAGGGGCATTTGCGCAGCGGGACGTGGCGTCGACAGGCTTTCTGCCCCTCTTCATAGACCGACCCGCCACCGTGAAGGTGCTCTTGTAAAAGGGCGGCACTGATTGTTGACTTCGGCATTTCATTGTCTCCGGTTTGAGTGCCGGAACATGGGAACGCGGCGACGGGGCAACAATCCGCAATTTTCGAACATCTATGGGAAAAGCGTCGACCTGTCCGTTACTTCCTTCTCCATCATATAATTGTTCCGCACGACCGGAGGTCCTAAGTGACGCTTGAAGAAGCTATTGCCGAGCATATGCAGCTAATCGACTTGGAGCTTCAGGTGGAGGAGCTCCCACTTTGGCAACGTCCGCTTAGGGCTTCAATCAAGTTCGTTCTAGAAAGCATTCTGGACATTCGGGGCGACACGAAGGAGGATTTTGCAGGGAAACCATGGTTTGCGGTGATCTTCCACCATATTGAGACATGGTATCGCGATACCTACGGAAGTGCTTTTGATCAGAGTAGCGGGGAGGGTTTTGCGTCGGGCGTAGTGCTTGTTCGGCATGTCCCGATTGAAATCCGCGTTCCACTAACACGCACCACGCCGGGGACACCTGGTGAAACCGTTTGGCTTCATTTCCCCCTTGGCATTGAACAGGGCGAGACGCCCACCGACTGGCTCGTAAACCCGCCCAACCTCGCGAAGATAGACCTGACGGAAAGCCGAAAACTGAAAACGAGGACGACGGCGGTGGCCACCGCCTTGCGCAGGATCAGAATGAACACGATGGGAGTGACCGCGCCGGATCATGAAATCACGGAATTGATTGATGGGGTTCTTTCTGATCTTCAAAACGCGGCAATAGGTCTGCTTACTGATAGTGATACCGCAAGGGGCGCTGCAATGTGGTCGATGCAGATGGCAATCGAACGGACGATAAAGGCATTCATTCTTCAAAAGACAGGCAGAAAGTATCGTGAAACCCACGACCTTTTTTACCTTTACGACGACGCGCTTCCGCATTGTTCCGGCATCAACCGCGGCCTCCTAAAGAAGCTCCCCAATTCACGCGAGATGATGGAAGGACGGTACGGTCTGGGTACGAAATGGACAATCCGCTATGCGACGGAAGCCTACTTCGCGGCGCTCATGCTCATTTCCGAGTTCTCAGCCCGGTATGATCGCAAGATAAGTGTCGGCGGCAGTCGGGTCCACCTCAAGCGTCCACCTTGGCTCACCTTGCCGAAGCCTGTCACAACCTAGGACTATTTCCCCCTACTTCTTTTTCACAGCCGCGAGCTGGTCGGACTGAATTTCCATGATGGAACGTGTTTCGGGTTTCCATACCGTCGACGCGCTGCATGCGATTTAACAGGAAAAATAGGCGCGCTATGTACCCCATGGATTATATGGTTCGACGATTGTGACCGCTGGCGTTCGACCGCGCACGGCAGGCGGAACCAACGGAGCCTGAATTGACATCCATCACTACCACCAAGCGAGCACTTATCACCGGGACCGGAGCGGCCGACGGCATCGGCTTCGCCATTGCCCGCCAGCTCGGCCATGCCGGCCATGCCGTTTTTCTCACCGGTGCCAGTGGGCGTGTGCTCGATCGCGCCGTTGAGCTCCGTGCAGAAGGCATCGACGCCAAGGCCGTGGTCGCCGATCTCACCATCGCTGCCGATGTCGCGCGGTTGCGGGCTGATGTCGGCGCGGTCGGCATCCTGGTCAACAATGCCGGCATGGGCTCGCTGGCATCGCCATCGGTCGACAAGGCGTTTCTCGCCATGACCGAGGCCGACTGGGATCAGGGGATCGACGTCAGCCTGAAGACGGCATTCCTCGTCACCAAGGCGTTTCTGCCGGCGATGGTCGAAGCGGGCTATGGGCGTATCGTCAATGTGGCGTCGGTCACCGGACCGCTGGTGTCTTTCGAAGGCACATCAGCCTATTCCGCCGCCAAGGCCGGCATGGTCGGCCTGACACGCACGCTGGCGCTCGAAGTGGCGAAAAACGGCATCACGGCCAACGCCGTGGCTCCCGGCTGGATCGAAACAGGGTCGTCGAGCGAGATGGAGCGGCAAGCCGCCCTGAATACGCCGCCGGCGCGGGCCGGGCGACCGGATGAGGTGGCCGCCGCGGTCGTGTTCCTGGCCTCGGAAGGCGCCAGCTATGTCAACGGCGCCCTGCTGGTGGTCGATGGCGGCAACAGCCTTCAGGAGCGCAAGGGCTGAAGCCGTCCAACGCGTCGGGTGCGAGAATTCAGCCTTTGCCCGAGCTTTTGCCTGCCCCCGGCGCTTCCGGCCTGAGATAGACGGCCAAGCAGCAGCAACAGATCGCCAAGCCCGCGACTGGATATTTCAGGGCGACCAGCCCCGCCAGCGCGAATAGGCAGAGCGTCGCGAGCGACCGGATGCGCATGCGCTTGCGCACCGCGAGCGGAACCGCGTTCTCCGGCATCGGGTCGATGAGTTCGCGGATCAGAAGAATGTAGGTCAGGTTCACCAGGAAGAAGACGGCGGCGTAGAAGGCGACCGGCTGCGGCGCCAGCTCGCTGACCGCCATCCACGCGGTCGCCAGCGGCAGCAGCGAAACCGAGAACAGATGCGCGAAATTGTACCACATCAGGCTGGCTGTCGCCTCCCTGGCGTGGCGTAACAGATGATGATGGTTCGCCCAGACGATGGCGATGAAGAGATAGCTGACGCTGTAGCTCAGCCATGTCGGCCAGAGCTCCAGAAGCGCCTTGAACGTCGGCAACTCCGGCGGGCGCAAGTCGAGGACCAGCACCGTGATGAGGACGGCGAACACGCCATCCGAAAATGCGCTCAACCGATCGAGCCCTGTCGAGGGAAGCACTGGACCGTCCTCGTCGCAGTTCGTGAGACATATAGTAGTGCTGTCGATAGCAATATCCATGGCCGCTCGGACCATCTGACGCCGCCGCCAGCGCCGCTCAGGACGCCTTGGCCAGAAAACTCTGGTAGTCCGATTTCGCCTGCAGCAGGCGCAGCACATTGTCGCGCGAGCCCCTTACGTGGGCGCGGGCCAGCGTGCCGGCTCGGGCGGCATCGCCGGCGCAGATCGCCTCGACGATCTCGGCATGCTCGTCGCGGGCGATCTTCCATTCGTCGAGCCACAACAGTTCGGTCCAGACATAGTGCTGGCACTTGTCGAGGATGCCGCACAGCATGCCATGCAGCATCGCATTGCCGCTGATTTCGGCGATGACGCGGTGCAGGTCGATGCCGACTTCGAGCTCCTGGAATTTTTCGCGCGTGGTGCGCTCCGGAATGGCGGCCAGCCGCTCGCATTCGGCCAGCATGGCACGCAGCCGCGCCTTGTCCTGTTCCGTCGCAGCAGCGGCGGCCAGTGCCGTCGCGTGGCCGTCGAGCAGTTCGCGGATCTCGAAGGCCTCGCGGAACATGTTGATGTCGAACTCGGTGACGACATAGCCCTGGCGCGGCCGGCCGGTGACCAGGCCGTCGCGCTCGAGGCGGTTGAAGGCCTCGCGCACCGGGGTGCGGCTGACAGTCAGCTTCGCCGCGATGTCGTTTTCGGTGACGCGTGAGCCCGGCGGAATCTGGCCGGTCACGATCATCGCCTTGAGCGCGGAATAGACCGAGTCGCGCAGCGTGTTTTTGGTTTCCTTGGCCAAGTTCCGTTTCCAGTTCTCCGGTCTTTCCGCCGGCATATGTTCTCATGCATAGCTGTATTCAAAGTCGGCGCGGTTTGCCACGCCCCGGCGCCCCATCTCCCAGCCCGGGTTGACGGCCCCAGGCGCGCCGATCGGTGTTGACATCGCTGATCCCCAAGCTACACTCAAAATTGTATACAAAATAGAATGCGAAATCAAAAACAATGGGAACACCGGTGGAGAGCCGAAAAAATGAACAGGACCAGAAGCGTTAGTATCGTTGCGATGGCGGGCCTCATGGCCTCCCTCGCGGCCCCCGCAATGGCGGGCGACACCATCACCGTCGCCTCGTGGGGCGGCACCTACCAGGAAGCGCAGACCAAGGCGTTCTTCAAGCCGACCGCCGACGCGCTCGGCATCACCATCAAGGAGGACACCACCAACGGCCTCGACGACGTACGGCTGCAGGTAACCGGCAATGCGGTGAAATGGGACATCACCGAGCTTGGCGCCGACGAATGCGCACGCGGCTCGAAGGAAGGGCTGTTCGAGAAGCTCGACTACGGCATTATCGACAAGAGCGGCATCAATCCGAAGCTTGTCCATGATGACTGGGTCGGCATTTCCTACACCTCCGTCGTGCTGATCTACCGGACCGATGTGTTCGGCGACAAAGGCCCCAAGACCTGGGCCGACTTCTGGAACGTGGAAAAGTTTCCGGGACGGCGCGCGTTGAGCGGCAGCCAGGCGACCGAAACGCTGAGCGTCGCGGCTCTCGCCTCGGGCCTGCCGATCGACAAGGTCTATCCCGTGGATGTCGACGGCGCGCTGAAATCCGTCGACAAGATCCGTGGCCATGTCGACGCCTGGTGGACCTCCGGCGCTCAGGCCATGCAATTGGTCAAGGATGGCGAAGTCGACATGGCGAGCATCTGGAACGGCCGTGCCGGCACCTTGAAGAAGGAAGGCGCGCCGGTCAGCTTCTCCTTCGACCAGGGCGTGCTGACCGCCGACTGCATGGTCATCCCCAAGGGTGCCAAGAACAAGGAAGCCGCGATGAAGGCGCTTGCGATGTTCGTCAGCCCGCAGCTGCAGGCCAATCTGCCGCTCTACGTCGACAATGGCCCAGTAAACGAGAAGGCTTTCGAGACCGGCAAGATCCCGCAGGACAGGATCAAGGACATCAATTCGGCGCCCGAAAACGTCAAGAAACAGGTGCTGCAGGACGCCGAGTTCTGGCGCGACAATCTGGTCGAGGCGACGGAGAAGTTCAACAATCTGGTCCAGCAATAGGCCGCGGACACAAGCTTACGGCGGGCAGCGTAACCAGCCACTGCCTCGCCACCTGTTCTCTGCGGCTAAGGAGCGAAAAATCTTGTCCATTGCGCCATCCGCGTTGCCCATCGGCATGCGCGGGATCGAGAAACGATTTGGCAGCGTCCCGGTGCTGCGCGACCTTAACCTCGATGTCGAGGCCGGCGAATTCCTGACGCTGCTCGGCCCTTCCGGTTCCGGCAAGACGACGCTGCTGATGATCCTGGCCGGTTTCGTGCGGGCCAATGCCGGCTCGATCAAGGTCGGCGGCGACGAGATCATCACCACGCCGCCGCACAAGCGCAACATCGGCATGGTGTTCCAGAACTACGCGCTGTTTCCGCACATGAACGTCTTCCACAACATCGCCTTTCCGCTGAAGCAGCGCGGCGTCGCCGCCGCCGAGACGGCCGAACGTGTCGAGAAGGCGCTCGATCTGGTGAAATTGCAGGGCCTGGGCGAACGCCGGGTCGACCAGCTTTCCGGCGGCCAGCGACAGCGTGTGGCGCTGGCACGCGCCATCGTCTTCGAGCCGCGCATCGTGCTGATGGACGAACCCTTGTCGGCGCTCGACAAGGGCCTGCGCGAGCACATGCAGATCGAGCTGCGCGCCCTGCATCGCCGGCTCGGCATGACCACCGTCTATGTCACGCACGACCAGCGCGAAGCCATCACCATGTCCGACCGCATCGCGGTCATGAACGCCGGGCGCATCGAACAGCTCGACAAGCCTGAAACCCTCTACGCCAGGCCGCAAACGCGATTTGTAGCCGGCTTCATCGGCGAATCGAATTTCATTCCGGTCGAGTGCCGCAACGGCTCCGTCTGGTACGAGGACCGGAGAATCCATACCGCGGCACCAGTGCCGGCAGCTGGCCAGCACCTGATGGTGGTGCGGCCGGAAAAGCTGCGGCTCCTGGCAGACGCCGAACCGACAAGCGGCGTCAACGTGCTCGAGGCGAAAGTCAGCGACATCATCTATCAGGGCGACAGCTTCGTCTGCTACGCGGCGTTGCGCGACGGCCGCCAGCTGACTTTGCGCGACTATTGCCGCAGCGATGTGCTGGCCAAAATGCCGGCGCCCGGCCAGCCAGTCTCATTCGGTCTCGATGCGCAGGACACGATCCTGGTGGCGGCAGACTGATGAGCGCGCAGCCCGCCCTCATGGAAGAGATCGGCAGCGCCGCAGGCCGGGAGCTCAACACGCAGGGACTTCACGCCGACGCCCGGCGTGAATCACTACGGCTGCTGGCGCTGTTGTCGCCAAGCCTGCTTCTGGTCTTCGCCATCATCATCGTGCCGATCGGCTGGCTGTTCTGGCTGTCGCTGTTCGACGAAGCGGGCGGCTTCAGCGCCGCCAATTATGCGCGATTCTTCGAGCAGGCCTCCTACATCAAGACCTTCATCACCACCTTCAAGGTCGCCTTCATCGTCACCGGCGCCTGCGTGCTGCTCGGCTCGGCCGGCGGCATTGATTTCACCAGATCAATTCGCAGAAGCGACCAATTTGCAGAAGTGACTAGGGGATATTCAGACAGAATGCGTGATTTCCAGTTTCCCGGCCGCTCGCCGGTTCGTGCCACCGAGGCGGTTGCCGCGACCTCGCATCCGCTTGCAACGCTTGCGGCCATCGACATGCTGCGCTCCGGCGGCAATGCCATGGACGCCGCGGTCTGCGCCGCCGCCGTGCAGGGTGTGGTCGAGCCGCAATCGACGGGCATCGGTGGCGACTGCTTCGTGCTTTATTCTCCCGGAGGACAAGGCAATGTGCTGGCCTTCAACGGCTCGGGGCGAGCGCCGGCCAGGGCGACGGTCGGCTGGTATCTCGAAAAAGGCTTCGACCGCATCCCGCTGCAGGGTCCGCATGCGGTCACCGTACCCGGCGCCGTCGACGCCTGGAGCCGCCTGCTCGAAGACCATGGCCGCAAGGGCCTTGCCGAGGCGCTGACGCCGGCCATTCACTATGCCGAGAACGGCTATGTCGTGCACGACCGCGTCGCCTTCGACTGGGCCGAGCCGGAGACCGACCTGTCGGCCGACGAGCATGCCGCGCGCATCTTCCTGCCCGGCGGCAGGGCGCCGAAGGCGGGTGACGTCCATCGGCAGCCGGAACTGGCGGCGACCTTGCGCATCATCGCCAAACACGGCCGGTCCGGTTTCTACGAAGGCGCGGTCGCCGACGATATGGTGAGCCGGCTCAACGAATTGGGCGGACTTCATACGGCCGAGGATTTTGCCGCGACCAGAGGCGACTATGTGGCGCCGGTCAGCACCTCCTATGGCGGCCATGAGATCCACCAGATGCCGCCGAACAATCAGGGGCTGACGGCGCTTTTGATGCTCAATTTGCTGTCGGGCTTCGAGCTTGGCGGGCTCGACCCCAATGGCGCCGAACGCCTGCATCTGGAGATCGAGGCCGGACGCCTGGCTTACCGCGACCGCGACCGCTATGTCGGCGACCAGGACCATGTCCCGGTGCCCCTGAAGCAGCTCCTGTCCGGCGCCTATGCCGACCGGCTACGCGCCGAGATCGACCGCGACCGCGCCATCACGCATCTGCCGCGCGTCGAGCTGCCCGGCAGCGACACGGTCTATATCTCCATCGTCGACCGCGACCGCAACGCGGTCTCCTTCATCAACTCGACCTATTATTCGTTCGGCAGTGGCGTCGTCGGCCCGAAGACCGGTATCGTGCTGCAGAACCGTGGTTCGAGCTTCCGCCTCGACCCGGCGCATCCGAACGCGATCGCGCCGGGCAAGCGGCCGATGCACACGATCATGCCGGGCATGGCGACGAAGAACGGCCGCGTGGTGATGCCGTTCGGCGTCATGGGCGGCGGTTACCAGCCGTTTGGCCATGTCCACCTGCTCACCAACATGATCGATTTCGGCATGGACCCGCAGCAGGCACTGGATGCGCCGAGGGTGTTTTACAACGATGACACAGTGGAAGCCGAGCGTGGCGTTCCCACTGATGCAACCGAGGGCCTGCGCCGGCGCGGCCACCGCATCGCCGAACCGCATCATCCGCTTGGCGGGGGGCAGGTGGTGCTGATCGACTGGGAGAAGGGGACGCTGACCGGCGCTTCCGATCCGCGCAAGGATGGTTTGGCGCTTGGCTATTGAGGTGATCCGTTGTCCAATGGCGCCCATATCGAGGCAAGCCCGTCAGAAGGGCTCTCGCCAGTAATCGTTCGAAATCCAGCCGGTGATCATGACCCAAACTGAAACCCACGCAGATCTCTCCCGCCGTCTCGCCGCCGGCGCCGACGACGCCCCCGCCATTCTGGCGCCCGACAGGGCAACGCTCAGCCATGGCGGATTGCGCAGCATGATCGCCGACACGGCAAAACAGCTGCATGCGCGCGGCATCGGCCGCGGCGACAGGGTGGCGATCGTGCTGCCGAACGGGCCCGAGATGGCCACCGCCTTCGTCGCCGTGGCGGCCGCCGCCTCTACGGCGCCGCTCAACCCCGCCTACCGGGCCGACGAGCTCGATTTCTACCTGACCGACATCGGCGCCAAGGCGATCCTCGTCGCGGAGGGTGAGACCGGCCCCGCGGTGACGGTGGCCGAACGCCTCGGCATCGGCGTGCTGCGGCTCGTCGTGCAGCCCGGCACACCGGCCGGCAGTTTTGCTATCGAGGGCGCGGCGATCGGACCGAAGGCCGCGCCCGACATGGCGCAAGACAGCGACATTGCGCTGCTGCTGCATACCTCCGGCACGACATCGCGTCCAAAACTGGTGCCGCTCAGCCATGCCAACATCGCGGCCTCGGCAGCTCATATCGGCGGCACGCTTGGCCTGACGGCCGATGACCGTTGCCTCAATATCATGCCGCTGTTCCACATTCACGGCCTGATCGCGGCCGTGCTGTCGTCGCTGGCTGCCGGCGGCAGCATCTACTGCACGCCGGGTTTCAACGCGCTGCGCTTCTTCCAGTGGCTGAGCGAGGCGCAGCCGAGCTGGTACACGGCGGTGCCGACCATGCATCAGGCGATCCTGGCCCGCGCGGCACGCAACACCGAGGCGCTGGCGGCGGCGCGCCTGCGCTTCATCCGCTCGTCCTCGGCGTCGCTGCCGGCGCAGGTAATGACTGAGCTGGAAGCGACCTTCGGCTGCCCAGTGATCGAATCCTACGGGATGACCGAGGCGGCTCACCAGATGGCCTCGAACCGGCTGCCGCCGGGCCAGCGCAAGCCCGGCAGCGTTGGTGCCTCCGCCGGGCCGGAGGTGGCTGTGATGGCGCCCGACGGGCGGCTGCTCGATGCAGGCGAGTCCGGCGAGATCGTCATCCGCGGGCCCAATGTCACGACGGGCTACGAAAAGAACCCGGATGCCAACGCCACGGCTTTCGCGCATGGCTGGTTCCACACCGGCGACCAGGGCGTGCTGGACGGGGACGGCTATCTCAGGGTCACCGGTCGGCTCAAGGAGATCATCAATCGCGGCGGCGAAAAGATCTCGCCACTCGAGGTCGACGATGTGCTGATGGACCATCCGGCGGTGGCACAGGTCGTCACCTTCGCCATGCCGCATGACAAGCTTGGCGAGGAGGTGGCGGCGGCGGTTGTGCTGCGCGAAGGCATCAGCGCCGCTGAGAGCGACATCCGCACCTATGCCGCGACGCGGCTTGCCGACTTCAAAGTGCCGCGCAAGATCCTGATCCTGGACGAGATCCCCAAGGGCGCGACCGGCAAATTGCAGCGCATCGGCCTTGCCGCCAAACTCGGGCTTTGACGATGAAGATCACCATCTTCGGCGCCGGTGCGATCGGCGGCTATCTCGCTGCCAAGCTTGCCGCCGCCGGCCGCACCGATCTCTCGATCGTCGCGCGCGGCGCCCATCTGGAAGCGATCAAGGCAGATGGCCTGCGCCTGATCGAGGATGGCCAGGAGACGTCCGTCCCCGTCCGGGCCGCCGCCAAGGCCGAGGAACTTGGCGTGCAGGATTATGTCGTGCTGGCGCTGAAGGCCCATTCCCTCACCCCGGCGCTCGACCAGATCGCACCGCTGCTTGGGGACCACACATCAGTCGTCACCATGCAGAACGGCGTGCCGTGGTGGTATTTCCACGGCGTCGGCGGGCCGCTCGAAGGCACCAGGCTGAACGCGGTCGATCCCGGCGGCGCGATCTGGCAG
>NZ_RZRR01000430.1:0-4600 GCF_003998555.1 Mesorhizobium sp. M7A.F.Ca.CA.002.09.1.1
TCGGCAAAGAGAGCACTTCGGCGGGATTTGTCGCCACGATTTCCTCCGCGTATCGACAGACAGAAAGGCCAGTGAAGTCGAGCTTAGAACGCTTCCGCCGGCAGTGCCATCAATGTGTCAGCGCCGCTCGAAATGCGGGCGAGATGCGCCGATGTCTCCGGCATGATCCGCTCCATGAAGAAGCGCCCCGTCACGATCTTGTTGTCGTAGAAGGATTGCGCGCCATTGGCGTCCGTCTTGCCAAGTGCCACCTTGGCCATCTGCGCCCACATATAGCCCAGAGCGACCAGGCCGAAGAGATGCATGTAGTCGGTCGAGGCGGCACCCGCATTGTCGGGCTTGGCCATGCCGTTCTGCACCAGCCACATGGTCGCTGCCTGCAAATCGTTGAGACCTTTCTTCAACGCCTTGGTGAACGGCGCCATCTTCTCGTTAGCGCGGTTCTCCTCGCAGAATTCGCCAACCTCCTTGAAGAAGGCCTGCACGGCGCGGCCGCCATGCAAACCAAGCTTGCGGCCGACGAGGTCGAGCGCCTGGATGCCATTGGCGCCTTCATAGATCATAGCGATGCGGGCATCGCGCACGAACTGGCTCATGCCGTGCTCTTCGATATAACCGTGACCGCCGAACACCTGCTGCGCCATGACGGCGTGGTCGAACCCTTTGTCGGTGAGCACGCCCTTGACCACCGGTGTCATCAGGCCGGTGTAGTCGTCGGCGGCCTGGCGATCCTTGTCGTCGCCGGAGCGGTGGGCGATGTCGGACTTGATCGCCGTCCACAGCGCCAGCGCGCGGCCGGCCTCGTTGAAGGCTTTCATGGTCATCAGGCTGCGGCGGATGTCGGGATGGACGATGATCGGATCGGCCTTCTTGTCCGGCGCCTTCGGCCCAGACAATGAGCGGCCCTGCAAACGGTCCTTGGCGTAGCCGACAGCGTTCTGATAGGCGATCTCCGACAGCGACAACCCCTGCAGGCCGACACCGAGGCGCGCCTCGTTCATCATCGTGAACATCGCCTTCAGGCCGCCATTGGGCTCGCCGAGCAGCGTGCCCTCAGCCTCGTCATAGTTCATGACGCAGGTCGAATTGCCGTGGATGCCCATCTTCTCCTCGATCGAGCCGCAGGAGACGGTGTTCCTGTTGCCCGGATTGCCCGACGGGTCGAGCTTGAGCTTCGGCACGATGAACAGCGAGATGCCCTTGACGCCTTCCGGCGCACCCTCGATGCGGGCCAGCACCAGATGGACGATGTTGTCCGACATGTCGTGTTCGCCGGCCGAGATGAAGATCTTCTGGCCTGAAATCTTATAGGTGCCATCGCCGTTCGGCACCGCTTTGGTCCGCAACAGGCCGAGATCCGTGCCGCAATGCGGCTCGGTCAGGTTCATGGTGCCGGTCCAGGCACCCTCGATCATCCTCGGCAACCATGTCGCCTTCTGCTCGTCGGTGCCGTGGGTGATGATTGCCGCGATCGCGCCCTGCGTCAGGCCCGGATACATCATCAAGGACATATTGGCCGAGACCATATATTCGGCGACGGCGGTGTGCACGGCATAGGGCAGGCCCTGGCCGCCGAACTCGACGGGTGCGGCCAATCCCATCCAGCCGCCCTCGCGGTACTGGTCGAAGGCCTCCCTGAAGCCTTTCGGCGTGGTCACCGAGCCATCGTCGTGACGCACACAGCCTTCCATGTCGCCGACACGGTTCAGCGGATGCATGACGTTTTCGGCGAGCTTGGCGCCTTCGGCGAGGATCGCCTCGAGCACATCGGGCGTGGCGTCGGCAAATCCGGGAAGGTTCGAATAACGCTGGTAACCCAGAACCTCGTTGAGCACGAACAGCGTATCCTGGACCGGAGCCCTGTATGTCGGCATGCTTTTTCTCCACCCTGCAAACCCGGTCCGAATGCCCCGAAGACAAGCCAGGGCGGCATGCGGACCCATATTGGGAGCGGGATAGCAAAAATTGACGTTTGCGTAAACGTCAATTTTCTCGATGCGACAAGATTCCCCGCCCCCTGGAGCAATGAGCGTAGCGGCGCGACGTTGCGCAAGCCAGCGCCGAAAGGCCATAAGAGTGGGCCAGGACAACGAAAAGCCGCGTGGCAGGCCACGCGGCTAGACAGAACTCGGACAATCAGCAGACGACTTGGTGTCTGGCGCAATTCCTGACGGAATTGCTTCAGCTGGCGGCGCTCGCCTGCGGCGCCGAACGCTCGCTCAGCATCTGGCGCACCGCCGACATCGAGCCGCTGAGCTCGTTGATGGCGTCGTCGATCAGCGCCCGTTGCTTCTGCAGGCGGGCAAGCTGCTTTTCCGACTTGTCCAGCGCAAGCTTGAGCTGCTTGGTGTTTGAACCGGTGGGATCGTAGAGATCCATCATCTGCTTGACGTCGCGCAGCGAGAATCCGACCTTGCGGCCAAGCAGGATCAGCTTGAGGCGGGCCTTGTCGCGGCGCGTGTAGAGACGGGTCGAACCGTCGCGCTGCGGGTTGAGCAGGCCCTTGTCTTCGTAGAAACGCAGCGTGCGCAGCGTCACTCCATATTTCTTCGCCATCTCGCCGATGCGGACGAGGTCCTCGCCGGCTTCGGCAGACATATTGGTATTGGCCGCGGTCTCGCCGGCCGAGATAAGCTTCATGGTCACTGGCTTTCCCCGTCTGGTGGCGTCGCGGTCCTGGACCGTGCGTCGCCTGACTGGAAGCGGGGGCCTGCTTCCAGTCGTGGTTTCAACAAACAAATCGCAAACATGCGCTCAATGCGCCTTTTACGTTTACGTCAATTCTATACCGATTGCCGCAGGATGACGCAAGGGCGTTCTGCGCCCCGCCCTTTATGCCGCACCGTCAGGCCAGCAGCCAACATCCTTTCGATTTCTTAAGTTTGGTTAACGCGTTGTTTACCACGTTGGGGGAAATGTGGGCGCGTCGGCTACCCGTGTTTATCCTGTATCGAATTTTTCACGGTTTTTCGGAGCGCGGGCGAGAGCCCGGGAAGCTCGTCTTCCGCCGCGGCATCGCCGCCGGTCGCCTTCGTTCCGATAGGGACCTGGGGGAACTGGCCGCGAGCCAGCCATTCTGAAAGACGGACGCACCGATGAACAGCAAGCGGTCCTATCTCGATACACTCAATGCCGGCAGGCAGCGCAGGCCGCAGACCACGCTCGATCAGTTGAACCAGTCGCTGGAGACACTGGAGCAGCGGCTGGAGCGGACGCGCGAGGATCCGATGGCACGTCCCGAACTCCGCCAACCCGATCCCCGCCAATATGGTGCCGATGCGCGCTACCCCGCCGCCCGGCCCTCTGGCCAGCAGCGCTGGTATGAGGACCCGCAGCCCGCGTCGCGTCCGAAGAGCCCGATGCAGGGAGCCGCCGCTTTCGAGCAGAATTACCAGGCCATTGCCCGCGATATCGATCGCGTGCGCGGCCAGGAGGATGGCGTTGCCATGGTCGGCAAGATCGCCGGCGAATTGCGCGGCATGCGCGAGGAATTGCGCCACCAGATGACCGCAGGCCTGCAGCGGGAATTCGAAGCGCTGCGCAAGGACATCGAGCGGGCCTTCCAGTCAGGCGCAAGGCCCGGTGCTTCGGCCAAGGGCAGTGCTGAACTCGGCCTTGAGTTCGAGCGTCTTTCGGGCGCCATCCAGACCCTGGCCGAGAAGAGCGACGACAGAAGCGTCAACATGCTGCGCCTCGAGCTCGAACAGGTCAAAGCCGCACTCGAAACGCTGGCACGCGAAGAGAGCGTGCAGAAGGTCGACCGCCGCTGGGACGATTTCGATCGCCGCTGGACGGCGTTCGAAGACCGCCTCGACGCCGACCAGCGCAAGCGCTCGGACGACCCGGGCCTGTCTGCTCTCACCGCCCGGCTCGAGCAGATCAGCAATGCCGTCAACAATTTGCCGGAATCGTTGTCGCTGCGCTCGCTGGAGGAGAAGGTGCGGACGCTTGCCGGCGCTGTCGACCATTTCGCCAGCCAGCAAGACAATCGCGGCAGCGACACGCTTGGCATGATCGACGAGCGGCTGGACGAGATTTCCCGCGCCATCGTGGCATCGACGGTCGCCGCGCAAGCCAATTCATTCGACCACGAGGCTTTCGAGCGCATAGAGAGACGGATCGACTCGCTTGCCGGCCAGATCCAGGAAGTGGCGCAGGATCGTCCCGGCAACGCGGTCATGGACCGGTTGAGCACGCTGTCGGGCCGGGTCGACGAACTCGCCGGCCGCGCCAATCTGCCGGAGCAGGCGATGGAGCGCCTGGCCAAGCAGATCGCATTCATCGCCGACAAGATCGACCAGGCACCCGCCATGCCTGACGCCGACTACATCTTCCATGGGCTGGAGCAACGCTTCGACGTGCTGTCGAGCATGATGGAACGCCGCCAGGGTGACGCCATCGAACAGGGCAACATGCTGTTCCGCGATCTCGAGCGCAGGCTGGACGAGGTTGCTGACAGGCTCGACCAGCGCATGCCGCAGGTCGACAGCGTCGGCATCATGGAAGCCATCGATGCCCGCTTTACGGCGCTCGCCAAGCGCCTTGAAACGCGTGTGCCCGATCCCGCGGGCGAAGCGGCGATCCGCGGACTGGAGAGCCG
>NZ_RZRR01000431.1:0-4592 GCF_003998555.1 Mesorhizobium sp. M7A.F.Ca.CA.002.09.1.1
GGCTTACTATCGGCGATAAGCGCGACGTTCGTCAGCACTTTCACAGCATCCGGATCGCGTCCGCACGCCGTGACACGGCGCCTGATATCGTCATAGCGTTCGGTCGCGCCCTCCACCAGTCCGCCGTCCAGCAGGATGACATCGGCGGTGCGAGTGGCAATATCGAAGTCGGATTCCTGCAGGCCCGACAAGACGAGCACTGGCGTATCCTGCGGCGACCGGGCGACGTTCAGCGGTCCGCGCACGGAAAAGAATTCGCCCTTGTGCTCCAGCAGGTGCATCTTTTCGGGGTCGTGGAAGCGGCCGCCGCCCTGGTCGAACAGCAGGGCGTCCGCATCCCAGCCCTGCCACAGACCTTGCACGATGCCGATATATTCCTCACTGCGACGGCGGAAATCGTTAGGCGAAAATCCTTCGGGCCGGCTGAAATTGGCTGCTTCCCGTGGCGCTTGCGTCATGGTTGCGTTCCAGCCACTGCGGCCGTGGCTGATAACGTCGAGCGAAGCGAAACGGCGTGCCAGATTGTAGGGTTGGTGGGCAATTGTCGAGGCAGCGGCAACCAAGCCGATCCTGCTTGTGACAGTCGCCAGAGCGGCCAGCAAGGTCGTCGCTTCGAAGGGCATCCGTTTGTTCGCGGCTTCGCTTTCGGACGCTGGCGCGGCATCGGCAAGCAGCACCATGTCCAGCCCGGCTGCTTCAGCCTTTTGCACGAAACCAGCCAGGCGGCTGAATTCCAACCCAGTCTCGAGTGATGGATCGGCGAGCGAAACGGCAAGATGCATTGTGGCGCCGTTGTCCATCGGGGGTTCCTATGAGATGAAATGCCACCCCGAACTATGTTCGCCACATCCTGGGATGGCAACCGCCGGCGCTGGGCCAAACCGCCGCTCACCTACCGGCCAGTCCCTATTTGCCGGCCAGCCTTTATTTGCCAGCAAGCAGATCGTTGATCAGCCGCTGGCAGCGCTCGGCCATGAAGTCGAGCAGCAGCCGCACTTTTGGATCCTGCAGCTTCTTGTGCGGATAGACGGCGGCGAACTGCACCGGTGTCGGCGGCGTGCTGGGCAGGATCACCTTCAGCCGCCGATCGCGGATGAATGGCTCGACCTCGAAGCGCGGCTTGTTGATGATGCCGCGGCCTGAAAGCGCCCAGCCGGTGAGCACGTCGCCATCGTCGGTGTCGTAGGGCCCGTGTACCTCGAATTTCTGCGGGCCGGTGGGGGTCTGCAGCGTCCACACATATTCGCGCGCGCCCGAATAACGCAGCATCAGGCAGTCGTGCTTCTTGCCGATCAGTTCCTGCGGCTCAATCGGTTCGCCGCGCGCTTCGAGATATTTCGGCGCCGCCACCAGCACGCGCTCGCATTCCATGATGCCGCGCATCCTGAGGCTGGAATCCTCGATGATGCCGAGCCGGAAGGCGACGTCGATGCCTTCCTTCATGATGTCGACATTGTGGTCCGAGAGCCTGAGCCGCACCTCGATATCAGGGTATTTGTCGTGGAAATCGGGGATGCCCGAAGCGACCAGCCGGCGGCCGAGGCCGAGCGGTGCCGTGACGCGGATGGTGCCGCGCGGCTGGCCGGAAAGGGCAGAGACTGCCGCTTCCGCCTCGGTGATTGCCTCCAGCACCTGCTTGGCGCCCCCGTAAAAAACCGTGCCATGCTCGGTCGGCATCAATTGCCGTGTGGTGCGGTTGAACAGCCGCACGCCAAGGTGCTTCTCCAGTTCCTTGATGCGGTTGGAAGCGACCGCCGGCGAAATGCGCATGTCGCGCCCGGCCGCCGACAGATTGCCGAGTTCAACGACGCGAACGAAGACGGCGATGTTGTCGAGATAGGCCATGCGGAGCACCTTCGCCGGTTTGCAGGATCAACCTAGTATTTTCCATTTTTTTTTGAAAGTCCTCGTGCGCCTCGCCTCTTTCCGTTTGCGCTCCAGCCCGTAAAGTCACCCAATCGGCAGGGACGATTTCAATGATGGATTTCGCGATTTTCTGGGATTGGCTGAGTTTTGCCGTGCGCTGGCTGCATGTCGTCACCGGCATCGCCTGGATCGGCTCGTCGTTCTATTTCGTCGCGCTCGATCTCGGCCTGCGCCAGCGTCCCGGCATGCCCGTCGGCGCCTTCGGCGAGGAATGGCAGGTGCATGGCGGCGGCTTTTATCACATCCAGAAATATCTGGTGGCGCCGGCCGAAATGCCGGAACACCTGACCTGGTTCAAATGGGAATCCTACGCCACCTGGCTTTCCGGCTTCGCCATGCTGTGCGTCGTCTATTATGCCGGGGCCGATCTGTTCCTGATCGATCCGAACGTGCTGCCGATGTCGGTGCCGGTCGGCATCCTGCTGTCTCTGGCAACGATCGGCGTCGGCTGGGTGGTCTACGATCTGCTGTGCCGCTCGCCGCTGGGCAAAAGCGACACCGGCCTGATGCTGGTGCTCTATTGCGTGCTGGTGTTCATCGCCTGGGGACTGACCCACCTGTTCACCGGCCGTGCCGCCTTCCTGCATCTGGGCGCCATCACCGCCACGATCATGTCGGCCAATGTCTTCATGGTCATCATCCCCAACCAGAAGATCGTCGTCGCCGACCTCATCGCCGGCCGCAAGCCCGACCCGAAATACGGCAAGATCGCCAAGCAGCGCTCTCTCCATAACAATTACCTGACGCTGCCGGTGCTGTTCCTGATGCTGTCGAACCACTATCCGCTGGCGTTCGGCACTGAGTTCAACTGGGTCATCGCCTCGCTGGTGTTCATCATCGGCGTGCTGATCCGGCACTATTTCAACTCGGTCCATGCGCGCAAGGGCAATCCGACCTGGACCTGGATGGCGGCACTCGTCCTGTTCATCGTCATCATCTGGCTGTCGACCGCGCCGAAAGTGCTGACCGGCGAACCCAAGGAATCCGCGTCGGCGCAAGTCTATGTCGCTTCAGCGCATTTCCCGGCGGTGCGCGACACCGTGCTCGGCCGCTGTTCAATGTGCCACGCGGCGGAGCCGGTCTATGAGGGCATCTATCATGCGCCCAAGGGCGTGATGCTCGACACCGATGCGGATATCGCCAACCACGCCCGCGAAATCTATCTGCAGGCCGGCCGCAGCCACGCCATGCCGCCCGCCAACGTCTCTCAGATCACCGACAAGGAACGGGCGCTGCTGGTGGCCTGGTTCGAAGGCGCAGGGAAATAGCATGAATTCGACACTTCTGCGCGGCCGCACGCTGTCCTTTGTGCGCTGGCCGCAAACTCTCGAAGACCATTCCGCCTGGCGCTACGAGGAGGATGGCGGACTGCTGATCCGTGACGGCAGGATCGTCGCCGCGGGTAGTTATGCCGATGTTGAAAAGCAAGCCGACGAAACGGTGAAAAGGATTGACCACCGGCCGCATCTGCTGCTGCCCGGCTTCATAGATGCCCATGCGCATTTTCCGCAGATGCAGATCATCGCCTCCTACGGCGCCGAACTGCTCGACTGGCTGAACACCTACACTTTTCCGGAAGAAACGAAGTTCGCCAACGCCCAGCACGGCCGCCGCATCGCGCGGCTGTTCCTCGACGAAATGGTGCGCCACGGCACCACGACGGTCGCCGCCTACTGCTCGGTGCACAAGGCCTCGGCCGAAGCCTTCTTCGCAGAATCGCATGACCGCAACATGCTCAACATCGCCGGCAAGGTGATGATGGATCGCAATGCGCCCGACGGCGTGCTCGACACCCCGCAATCCGGCTATGACGACACAAAGGCGCTGATCAAGGAGTGGCACGGCAAGGGCCGCCAGCACTACGCCATCACGCCGCGCTTCGCCATCACCTCGTCGCCGGAGCAGATGGAGATGGCGGGCGTGTTGTGCCGCGAACATCCCGGCCTGCACATGCAGACGCATCTGTCGGAAAACCACGCCGAGATCGCTTTCACGCAGGAACTCTACCCGTGGGCGCGCGACTACACCGACGTCTACGAGCATTACGGGCTGTTAGGCAAAAAGAGCCTGTTCGGCCACTGCATCCATTTGTCGGAGCGCGAAGCGGATGCGCTTTCGGACTCGGGCTCGGTGGCGGTGTTCTGCCCGACCTCGAACCTTTTCCTCGGCTCCGGCCTCTTCGATTATCAGCGCTTTCGCCGACGCGACAAGCCGATCCGCATCGCCGCCGCCACCGATGTCGGCGGCGGCACCAACTACTCCATGCTGCGCACCATGGACGAAGGCTACAAGGTGATCGCGCTGAATGGCGAAAAGCTCAACCCGTTCCAGTCCTTCTGGCAGACGACGCGCGGCAATGCCGAGGCGCTGTCGGTGGTGGAAAAGATAGGCACGCTGGACGCGGGCACCGACGCCGACATCGTCGTGCTGGACGCCAGGGCAACGCCGGGAATGCGACTCAGGATGGAGACGGTCGAGACGCTGGCGCAGGAACTCTTTCTCCTGCAGACGCTGGGCGACGACCGCTCCGTCCGCGAAGTTTATGTGGCGGGGCGGCCAGCCAAGGCTGACATGAGCGCGGGGTAAGGCCCCCTCACCCGGATTGCCAACCGAATTGCGAAGGCAATTCGGGGCAATCCGGCCTCTCCCCGAGGGGAGAGGAGGAA
>NZ_RZRR01000432.1:0-4583 GCF_003998555.1 Mesorhizobium sp. M7A.F.Ca.CA.002.09.1.1
CACCAAACCGACGCAACCGAAGAGGCCAGCCGCGACCTCATCGCCGCCGGTTTCCAGAAGGTCGACTATGTCGAGGCACGCGAAAGCCTGACGCTTGCGCCATGGCGTCGAAACCGCGAAGGGCGTCTTCTCGCAGCGGCATGGCTCGGCAAAACCAGGCTAATCGACAATGTGGGGGTTCCCGCTGCCTAGCGAAGGCTCGATCCTCCGCGGCGGATTGCTGCCGCGCCTAGCTCTCGCTCTTTTGCCGGCCGGCCCTGACGATCAGGTGTCCCGCGACGATCCCAACCACCCCGGCAAAGGCTTTCACCAATGCATCGATGAGGCGTGCATGGCGACCGGGATCAATGAGCTGAAGCAGTTCCAGCATGCCGGCGATCACAGCCACAAAGATCACCACTTGATACAGTCGGTTGGGGAAGCCGACCGCGAGGGCGAAGCCTAGCAGGACATAAGCCAAGGCACGCTCGACATTTGCTTCAGCGAGATGCGGCCGCATCTGGATCGGCGACAAGGTCGCGAAAATGATGATGGCGAGCAGCGCCAGCGCCGCAGTGCGGAACAATTTGGTCATGGCCCTTGCATATCCGTGGTGAGCCGGCACGGCAAACGCCGCGATGACGCATGGCCGGGTCGCGGCCGCCATTGCTGCCCGCCAGTGGCCTTCGCCGAACTATTCCTCCGTCGGCATATGCAGATACATCGACTGGATGCCGACACGGCCCGGTCCGGTGAATCGGTTGACGATGAAATTCATGTTGGCGCCGAAGAAGCCGCTCGACAGGCGATCGATCTTGGTCTCCATCCTGACCGAGGCATCCTTGAACAGCCAGCCGCCTGGTTCGATGTCGATGGTTTCGCCGGCGGCGAGCGTCTTTTCGAAGACGTTGCCATAGCCGTGCAGCCAGACGATGCCATCGCCGGAATCACCGCGAAAGCGGTCGATGAAAAAGCCGCTCTGGCCGAACAGCATCGTCGCCAGGCCGCGCACCCGTTCGAAGGTGTAGTCGACATTGCCGGTGGCGGCGAGAAACTGGTGCTCGCGCACCTGGATCTCTTCGCCGTGCCTGAGATGGATCGGCACGATGTGGCCCGGCCCATCGCGGCTGAAGGCAACGATGCCCGCCCCCGACGCCTCGGTGACGAAGATCTGCATGCCGGCCATCATCCGCTTCAGCGCGCCCTTCAGCGATTTCAGGCCGATGGTGATGGTGGAATTCTTCCACAAAAGGATGTGGTGCTCGAAATAGACCGGCATGCGCGTGACATCGACCGAAAGCACCGGCACCAGCTCGCCCGCTATATGATAGGTGACGCCGCCAAAGGTCTCGTCCGACACCTGTGTCGGCATCAGTTCCGGCAAGCTTGGCATGACGATTCCCCAAGCTGCCTCGCATGCCACCGGTCAAACACCGATCATGGCTGGGGTCAGCGGCCACAGCTTTGCGCTCGATATTTGCGCCGTCAAATGAAAGCCGTGTGCTCGAGGGTCCACTCGCAACAACGTGATGCAATCGCGCGATCATCGAGCGCTCAGGCGGTCAGCATCCGCTCAAGAATCAACGCAGCAATACCGGACTGCGCCGGCCCATAATTGTCGGCCCGGCCAATCTCGGCAAAGCCGTTGGCCAGATAGAAGGCGACCGCACGCCTGTTCTGCTCCACGACCTCGATGCGTAGAGAGCGGGCTTCCGGAAAATTCTCGATCACCTCATCGAGCAACATCCCGCCGATGCCCCGGCCTTGCAGGTCGGGTGCGACATGGAGCTGTTGCAGGTCGACCACGGTGCCGCCTTCGACGCTTTCGGCATAGGCGACGCCGCCGATGCGCTTGCCGTCGTCGGCGACCAGGAATTCGGCATTCGGCCGCTCAAGGCTAGCTCTCAATTTCGCCGGCGAACACCAATCCTCGATGACCCGGTCGATCCGATCAGGGCCATAGACCGCGTCATAGGTCGTGTGCCAGGTTTCGACCAGCAGCGCCCGGATGGCCGTCAGATCACGTTCACCTGCGGTGCGGACAAACACCGCGCTACTCGATGCCCAGCTTGGTCTTGACGAGGTCGTTGACCGCTTGTGGATTGGCCTTGCCGCCGGTCACCTTCATCACCTGGCCAACGAACCAACCGGCCATGCTCGGCTTGGCGCGCGCCTGTTCGACCTTGTCGGGGTTGGCTGCAATCACCTCGTCTACGGCCTTCTCGATGGCGCCGGTGTCGGTGACCTGCTTCATGCCACGGCTCTCGACCAGCTGGCGCGGATCGCCGCCCTCATTCCAGACGATCTCGAACAGGTCCTTGGCGATCTTGCCGGAAATGGTGCCGTCCTTGATCAGATCGATGACCGCGCCAAGCTGCTCGGGGGAAACCGGAGCGTTTTCAATGTCTTTTCCGGCCTTGTTCAATTGCCCGAGCAGATCGTTGATGACCCAGTTGGCGGCGAGCTTGCCGTCGCGGCCGGCGGCCACCTTCTCGAAATAGTCGGCGATCGGCTTTTCCGAAACCAGGAACGAGGCGTCATAGACCGACAGGCCGAGCGACGCGATCAGCCGCGCCTTCTTGTCGTCTGGCAGTTCCGGCAATTCCTTGGCCAGCGCATCGACATAGGCCTGGTCGAATTCCAGCGGCAAGAGGTCCGGATCGGGGAAGTAGCGGTAATCATGCGCCTCTTCCTTGGAGCGCATCGAACGCGTCTCGCCCTTGACGGCGTCGAACAGCCGCGTCTCCTGGTCGATCTTGCCGCCATCCTCGAGAATGGCGATCTGCCGGCGCGCCTCGTAGTCGATGGCCTGGCCGATGAAGCGGATCGAGTTGACGTTCTTGATCTCGCAGCGCGTGCCGAACTCGCCGCCCGGCTTGCGCACCGAAACGTTGACGTCGGCGCGCATCGAACCTTCGTCCATGTTGCCGTCGCAGGTGCCGAGATAGCGCACGATGGTGCGCAGCTTGGTGACATAAGCCTTGGCTTCGTCGGCCGAGCGCATGTCGGGCTTGGAGACGATCTCCATCAGCGCCACGCCGGAGCGGTTGAGGTCGACATAGGACATGGTCACATGCTGGTCGTGCATCGACTTTCCGGCATCCTGCTCCAGATGCAGCCGCTCGATGCCGACTTCGATGTCCTCGAATTCGCCCTGACGATCGGGGCCAACGGAAACGATCACCGTGCCCTCGCCGACGATCGGCTGCTTGAACTGCGAGATCTGGTAGCCCTGCGGCAGGTCTGGATAGAAGTAGTTCTTCCGATCGAAGACCGACTTGTGGTTGATCTGCGCTTTCAGCCCAAGGCCGGTGCGGATCGCCTGCTTGACGCATTCCTCGTTGATGACCGGCAGCATGCCGGGCATCGCCGCATCGACCAGGCTGACATTGGCGTTGGGCGCCGCGCCGAAAGCGGTCGAGGCGCCGGAAAACAGCTTTGCTTCCGATGTAATCTGGGCATGGACCTCGAGGCCGATGATGATCTCCCAGTCGCCGGTGGCACCGGAAACAAGGCGCTTGGCGTCGGGCGTGCGGGTGTCGATGAGGGACATGGTGGCCTGCGTATTGGAACTGCGGATAATGCGTTTCGCACACTTTGGTGTGCAACTTCGCTAGTGCAAACCGCCAAAAGAGACAAGCGCCCAAAAAACACAAGCGCAAAGCCGCGGACTGGCCTTTTCAGCTGCGTTCGCCTATGGGAGGTCCATTCCAATGGAGAGTGGATGTCCACTTACGCTCAGTCCCGGTAAGGCCCTGACCTCCTGGCGAGGCAGGGCAGAAAACCTGAAACCCCGTGCCGCGAAGCTTCGCGGCGGCGGCATTTTTTGTTTTCCCGGAAAACTCTCACATGGATATTTCGCGCAGCGCATGACCCCGAAAATCGGTATCGATTTTCGGAAAGGATCATGCGCCAAATCATAAGTGCCACAGCGTCCTTTGCGCGTGCAAGAGGACGCGCGGCGCTGTGGAAACAGCGCATCCTGCACCTGCTCGCGCAGGGCGGACGCATTGAAATCGAAAAGAACGAGAAGAAACGGATCGCCTCCGTCAAATGCCTGACCCGCGACGGCTGGCATTATCCGGGCGTCGATCTCGAGCTGTTTCGAAAACTGAAGCGGAAGAAGGCTGTTTCTTCGTCTGACGGTGGACCCTACCGCATCACCCGGCGCGGGCTCGCACTCGTCCGCTCCGAACTCGACAACAGGTAACCACGGCTCCGCCGGTCGGTTCTCCGGCCGGCGGTTCGCCTCACCGCTCAGGCGGTGGCGATGTAGGCTCTGATCTCGTCGGCCTCGCGCTCGACATCCTCGATGCGGCGCTTGACCACGTCGCCAATGGACACGATGCCATCGAGCATGCCGTCCTTTTCCACCGGCAGATGGCGGAAGCGGCCTCGGGTCATGATCTCCATCACCTCGTTGACGGTGTGGTTTTCGTTGCAGATCTTCACTTTCGGCGTCATCGCCGAACGCACGGGGATATCGAGCGCGGCTCCACCTTCGCGGGCGACAACCCGGACGATATCGCGCTCTGACAGGATGCCGACGATCTTGCGATCGCCATTGGTGATGACCAGCGCCCCGATCTTGTGCTCTGCCAGGA
>NZ_RZRR01000433.1:0-4571 GCF_003998555.1 Mesorhizobium sp. M7A.F.Ca.CA.002.09.1.1
TAATCCGATTGACAAAGATTACATGCCGAGATCCGAACGAAGCTCGGCCCTGGCCACTTCATACTCGGCCTTGAAGTCGTCCCGGTTGAGCAGGACCGCGGCGATGACGCTGCCGGAAATCCTGCCCATCTCGACGTCGGACGCATAGTGGATGCCGCCGACCTCGCGGTTGTGGGCGTATTCGGCCGCACGCGCCATGATCTCGGCGCGCTTTTCCGGAACCATATCGGACAGGATGATGCCCATCATGGTGCCGACGGTGGCGTGGCCGGACGGCCAGGAACCCGAACTCGACAGCTTGACCGCCGGCTTGACGAGGTCGCTGAGCTGGTGCGGACGCGGGCGCTTCCAGATATCCTTGGCCGGATCGACGACGGCGCCTTCGGTGGCCACGACGCGGTCGAAGAAGGCGCTGAATTTGGGCAGCGTTTCCTTGTTGAATTTCGGCCCCATGACGTTGGCGAAGCGCCAGACATTCTCGTCGGCATCGGCGACGGCGCTGGCTACCATCTCGGGCGTGCGTGTCACCTGCAGCATCAGCACCTCGCCGAGTTCGGCCTTGGTCTGCGCCGAATCGTTTGCCGGCGGCGGCGGCAGGATCATCGTCAGGTCGACATCCTTGTTGGTGACGAAAGGCTGGGCGTCTTCCGCTTGCGCGGCCGAGCCGACGATGAGCAGCAACAGGCCTGCCGCGAGCGATGCGTATCTTTTCATGGGTGCGATCCTTTGATGAGAGCAGCACAGGATCGCCGGATGCGGTGACGGCCATGTGACATGGCCGGCTTCTGGAAATGCAAAAGGGCGCCTCTCGGCGCCCTTCGTGATCACTTGATCGTGTGGCTTAATGCGCCACGCCTTCCCACACCTTGCGCTTGGTGAGATAGACCAGCGCGCCGAACAAAAGCAGGAACACCAGAACGCGAAAACCGGTCTTCTTGCGGTCTTCCATATGCGGCTCGGCCGCCCATGCCAGGAAGGCGGAGACGTCGCGGGAATACTGGTCGATGGTCTGCGGCGCACCGTCATCATAGGTCACCTGACCATCGGAGAGCGGCTTGGGCATCTTCAGCGACACGCCGGACATGAAGTACGGATTGTAGTGGGTGCCTTCCGGGATGACCATGCCGGCCGGCGGTGTCTGGTCGTAGCCGGTCAGCAGCGAGTGGATATAGTCGGGGCCGCCCGCGTCGTACTGGGTAAAGATATCGAAGACGAACTGCGGAAAACCGCGTTCGACACCGCGAGCCTTGGCCAGCAGGGACATGTCTGGCGGAGCAGCACCGCCATTGGAGGCAGCGGCGGCTTCCTCATTGGCGAAGGGCGGCGGGAAGTGGTCGGACGGCTTGCCCGGACGGTCGAACATGTCGCCGGCATCGTTGGGACCGTCGTGGATGGTGTACTCGGCCGACAGCGTCTTGATCTGCGCATCGGAATAGCCGAGGTCCGACAGCGTGCGGAACGCCACCAGGTTCATCGAATGGCAGGCCGAGCAGACTTCCTTGTAGACCTTGAGGCCGCGCTGCAGCTGCGCCTTGTCATAGGTGCCGAATGGGCCAGTGAAACTCCAGTCCATTTCCTTCGGCTCGTCGATCGGGAAATGCGTCGGATTGGCCACATTGTGTGCCTCTTCGGCGGCGATCGCCCGAGTGCCCGCGGCCCCAGCGGCGACGGCCACAAGGCCGATCAGCGCCAGCGAGGTGAGAATCTTTTTCATGCCAAATCCCCTTAGATTCTCTACCCGCTCAGCCTTTGGTTTCCGGAGCCGCCGTAGCGCCCGCCGGATGTCCGCTGCCGCCCTTGTTCTTCTCGAGCACCGCCTCGGTGATCGAGTTCGGCAACCGTCGCGGCGTCTCAATCAGGCCGAGCACCGGCAGCGCGATCAGGAAGAAGGCGAAGTAGAACAATGTCGCCATCTGCGCCATGAACACATAGCTGCCTTCTGCCGGCTGCGAGCCCAGCCAGCCAAGCAGGATGGCATCGGCCACGAACAGCCAGAAGAACAGCTTGTACCAGGGCCGGTAAACCGCCGAGCGCACCTTCGAAGTGTCGAGCCACGGCACCAGGAACAACATGACGATGGCGCCGAACATGCATAGCACGCCGCCGAGCTTGGAGTTGATCGGCCCGACATTGAAGGTGATGGCGCGCAGGATCGCGTAGAACGGCAGGAAGTACCATTCGGGCACGATGTGGGCCGGCGTCTTCAGCGGGTTGGCGACGATGTAGTTGTCGGGATGGCCGAGATAGTTCGGCAGGTAGAAGACGAAATAGGCGAAGAAGAACAGGAACACGATCATGCCGAACGCGTCCTTGATGGTCGCGTAGGGGGTGAAGGCCACGGTGTCGGTCTTCGACTTGACCTCGATGCCCGTCGGGTTCGACTGGCCGACGACATGCAGCGCCCAGATGTGCAGCACGACAACGCCGGCGATCATGAACGGCAACAGATAGTGCAGCGCAAAGAAACGGTTCAGCGTCGGGTTGTCGACGGCAAAGCCGCCGAGCAGCAGCTGCTGGATCCAGTCGCCGACCAGCGGAATGGCGCTGAAGAAGCCGGTGATGACGGTGGCGCCCCAGAAGCTCATCTGGCCCCATGGCAGCACGTAGCCCATGAAGCCGGTCGCCATCATCAGGAGATAGATGATGCAGCCGAGGATCCACAGCAGTTCGCGCGGCGCCTTGTAGGAGCCGTAATAGAGGCCACGGAAGATGTGGATGTAGACGGCGACGAAGAAAAACGAGGCGCCGTTCGAATGCATGTAGCGCAGCAGCCAGCCCGAATTCACGTCGCGCATGATCTTCTCGACCGAGCCGAAGGCCAGATTGGTGTCGGCCGTGTAATGCATGGCCAGCACGATGCCGGTCAGGATCTGCGCCACCAGCATGATCGACAGGATGCCGCCAAAGGTCCATGCATAGTTGAGGTTGCGCGGCACCGGATAGGCAACGAAGCTGTCATAGACCAGCCGCGGCAGCGGCATGCGGGCGTCGAACCAGCGTCCGAGACCGGTTTTGGGCGTATAGGTCGAGTGTCCCTCGCTCATCGAAATATCCCCCTGCCTCAACCGATAAGGATCTTGGTATCGGAAATGAACTTGAATACCGGAACCGCCATGTTCTCCGGCGCCGGGCCTTTGCGGATGCGGCCGGCGGTGTCGTATTGCGAACCGTGGCACGGGCAGAACCAGCCGCCGAAATCGCCTTCCTGGCCAAGCGGAATGCAGCCGAGATGCGTGCAGACCTGAACCATCACCATCCAGGCTTCCTTGCCGGGCGTGGTGCGATTGGCGTCGGTCGCCGGTGCGTCGGCCGGCAGATTGGCGTTGCGGGCGATCGGATCCTTGAGATCGGCCAGCTTGACCGCCTCGCCGTCCTTCATTTCCTGTTCGGTGCGGTTGCGGACCACGACCGGCTTGCCGCGCCATTTGACGATCAGCGACATGCCCGGCGTCAGCGAGGCGACGTCGACTTCGACCGAGGCGAGCGCCAGCGTCGAGGCGTCAGGGCGCATCTGGTCGATGAACGGCCACGCGAAAGCACCCGCGCCGACCACTGCGGCCATGCCGGTGGCGACGTAGAGAAAATCACGACGGTTGGGATCCTGGGTGTCGGTTGCGCTCACGGGTGCCTGATCCTTTCGCCTCTTCCGTGCCGGTGGTTGAGCCTTGTTCCCCGCTCAAATTACGCCAACCCGACAGCGCATGGCGAACAGGCTTGCGAATTCCTCCGGCATTTGGACTTCGGTTTATGCGTGAAGCCCGTTTTTGTCCAGACGGGTGAAGGCACAAGGGCAGATTGTCGCGGGGACAAAATCCGCCGCCGGTCAACACGACGCCGGATAGCCGCCAACCATCACTAAACAACCGGGAAACACCCGCAAATCCGACGCCCTTGTTCGGCTCGACACAAGGCCCCAGCCGGGTCTATCCTTGTCATCATGGCACACGTCATAGACCGCGACACCTGGGCCGTTCGCTCGGACCATTGGAAGGGCGAGTTGCAATGTGGCGCCTACGGCTCCAACTCCTGCCTGATCTTCAACTATCTGCCTGATGTCGGCGGCGGCCCGCGCCTGCACACACATCCCTACGCGGAGATCTTCATCATCCGCCAGGGCACCGGCCTGTTCACTGTCGGCGACCAGGAAATCGAGGCATCCGCCGGCCAGATCCTGATCGTGCCACCCAATACGCCGCACAAATTCACCAATCTCGGCCCAGGCCCGCTGGAAACGACCGACATCCACGAGAATGGCAGCTTCATCACCGAATGGCTGGAGTGATCCCTATTTCGCGCCGAGCCTGGCCAGCACCGCTTTCGGGATGTTGTATTCACGAATGACGGCATCGTGCTTGCGCAAGCCGCACAGCTCGCGCTGGATGAAATAGCCATGCACCGCCTCGGCGGCATCCTTGAGCAGAAGGGGGCGCAGTTGCTCGTCGGCATTGTCGCGCAGCCTGGCCAGCGTTTCCTCTACCCGCTGGCCGGCGCGGCCGAGTGCTGCCGCCTTTTCCGCCAATATTTCATGGCCGAGCGCGTCGAAGGCGGCTTCGGCGGCCGAGGCGCCGGCA
>NZ_RZRR01000434.1:0-4560 GCF_003998555.1 Mesorhizobium sp. M7A.F.Ca.CA.002.09.1.1
TCCTTTGCGCGTCCCTTCGGACGCGCAAAGGACGCTGCAGCATTTTGATTCGCGCATGATCCCTTTCCGAAATCAAAGTCGATTTTCGAGGTCATGCGCAGGGAGGAGAAAAATGTACACCAACACGCTCAGCTTCGGGCATGACGAAGAGATCGAGGCGCTGCGCGACATGGTGCGGCGCTTTGCCCAGGACCGGATCGCGCCGATCGCCGCCGACATCGATCGCTCGAACGAATTCCCGGCGCATCTGTGGGGCGAATTCGGTGCGCTCGGCCTGCTCGGCATCACCGCCGACCCCGATTTCGGCGGCAGCGGCATGGGCTATCTCGCCCATGTGATCGCCGTCGAGGAGATTTCGCGCGCTTCGGCCTCGGTCGGCCTCTCCTACGGTGCCCATTCCAACCTCTGCGTCAACCAGATCAACCGCTGGGCGACGCAGGCGCAGAAGGAAAAATACCTGCCGCCGCTGTGCTCGGGCGAGCGAGTCGGCGCGCTGGCGATGTCGGAATCCGGCGCCGGCTCGGACGTCGTCTCGCTGAAGCTGCGCGCCGAAAAGCGCAATGACCGCTACGTGCTCAACGGCACCAAGATGTGGATCACCAACGGGCCGGACGCCGAGACGCTGGTGGTCTATGCCAAGACGGATCCGGACCAGAAATCGCGCGGCATCACCGCCTTCATCGTCGAGAAGGCTTTTGCCGGATTTTCCGTGGCGCAAAAGCTCGACAAGCTCGGCATGCGCGGCTCCAACACCGGCGAGCTGGTGTTTAGGGATGTCGAGGTGCCCTTCGACAACGTGCTGCATGAGGAAGGGCGCGGCGTCGAAGTGCTGATGTCTGGCCTAGACTATGAGCGCACGGTGCTTGCCGGCGGCCCGATCGGCCTGATGGCGGCGTGCCTCGACGTGGCAATCCCCTATGTGCATGAGCGCAAGCAGTTCGGACAGGCGATCGGCGAGTTCCAACTGGTGCAGGGCAAGCTGGCCGACATGTACACGACGCTGAATGCCGCGCGCGCCTATGTCTATGCCGTCGCCGCCGCCTGCGATCGTGGCCAGACGACGCGCAAGGATGCCGCCGGCTGCGTGCTGTTTGCCGCCGAGAAGGCGACGCTGATGGCGCTCGACGCCATCCAGCTGCTTGGCGGCAACGGCTACATCAACGACTATCCAACCGGCCGCCTGTTGCGCGATGCCAAGCTCTACGAGATCGGCGCCGGCACCAGCGAAATCCGCCGCTGGCTGATCGGCCGCGAGATCATGGCGGAGGGGGTGTAGGTATGGCCACGTTGCAAACCCAGATCTCCCCCTCCTCCGAAACCTTCCGTGCCAACGCCGAGCGCATGCGGGCGCTGGTCGCCGACATTGCGGAAAAGGCCGCCACCGTCGAGCTCGGCGGTTCGGAGGAAGCGCGCGAGCGCCTTGCGCAATTGCTGGATGTCGGCTCACCCTTCCTCGAGATCGGCCAGTTCGCGGCATGGTCGATGTATGGCGAGGAGATCTCTTCGGCCGGCATGATCGCCGGCATCGGCCGCGTCGAAGGCACCGAGGTGATGGTCGTCGTCAACGACGCCACCGTGAAGGGCGGCACCTATTATCCGCTGACCGTGAAGAAGCATTTGCGGGCGCAGGAGATCGCACTGCAGAACAATCTTCCCTGCATCTACCTCGTCGACAGCGGCGGCGCCAATCTGCCCAACCAGGAGGAGGTGTTTCCCGACCGCGAGCATTTCGGCCGCATCTTCTACAACCAGGCCAACATGTCGGCATCAGGCATTCCGCAGATCGCCTGCGTCATGGGTTCGTGCACGGCGGGCGGCGCCTATGTGCCGGCAATGTCCGACGAGACGATCATGGTGCGCAATCAGGCAACCATCTTCCTCGGCGGCCCGCCGCTGGTGAAGGCGGCGACGGGCGAGGATGTCAGTGCCGAGGATCTCGGCGGTGCGGATGTGCACACCAGGCTTTCCGGTGTTGCCGACCACTATGCGCTGGACGACGACCATGCCCTCGCCATCTGCCGGCGCATCGTCAAGAACCTGAATCGGAACAAGACTGTAAGCCTGAACTCTAGGAGAGCGATTCCGCCGCTTCATCCGGCGGATGAACTTTATGGCATCGTGCCGACCGACCTGCGCCAGCCCTATGACGCGCGCGAGGTCATCGCGCGCGTCGTCGACGGTTCCGAATTCGACGAGTTCAAGCAGAATTACGGCACCACGCTGATCACCGGCTTTGCCCATCTCCATGGCGTGCCGGTCGGCATCATCGCCAACAACGGCGTGCTGTTTTCCGAAAGCGCGCTGAAGGGCGCGCACTTCATCGAACTGTGCTGCCAGCGCAAAATTCCATTGGTCTTCCTGCAGAACATCACCGGCTTCATGGTCGGTCGAAAATATGAAGCAGGCGGCATCGCCAAGGATGGCGCCAAGCTGGTGATGGCGGTTGCCACCGCCAGGGTGCCGAAGGTGACTGTCATCATCGGCGGTTCGTTCGGCGCCGGCAATTACGGCATGTGCGGCCGCGCCTATTCACCGCGCTTCCTGTGGATGTGGCCGAACGCCCGCATCTCGGTGATGGGCGGCGAACAGGCGGCAACGGTGCTTGCCATGGTCAAACGCGAAGGCATCGAGCGCAAGGGCGGAGAATGGAGCGCCGAGGAAGAGGCGAAATTCAAGAAGCCTATCCTGATGAAATACGAGCATGAGGGCCATCCGCTCTATTCGTCCGCACGCCTCTGGGACGACGGTATCATCGATCCTGCAAAGACGCGCGACGTGCTGGCGCTCAGCCTGTCGGCCGCGCTCAACGCCGAAATCGAGGACACGCGCTTTGGCGTGTTTCGGATGTGAGAATGGACGGTCAACTTCGACAGCCAAACGGCGGAACTATACCGGCAGGCCGTTGCTGCCGTGTGAAAAGGCTGAACTGTATGGACCAAGCGATTGGTCAGTATAGGCGGCTTCGAATCTCAAACAGTGAACTGGCGGGGGGACAAAATATTCGCTACTGTTTATCCAGCATGGGGCAATGGGGACGGGCTGGAAATGAAACTGAAATATTGCCAGGGAACGGCTGCTTCGATACTTTCCGCATTTCTAATATTAACGGCGACCGGCATCAGCTCGGCGGAATCGCTCGCAGGACGCAAGGGAGACGTGCGTTTTCCGCCGACCTTGGGTTCGGGCGAATGCAACGTTGCCTACAAGGGTTACGTCGCGGCGAGCGGCCATTCGGCCTACGCCACAACCTTTTATTCGCGCGTTGTCGACCTCTACATCATCTGCGGGACGAAGCTCAACGCGCCGTCCCAGAAGGCGGCGGAAGAGACGGCGCTGCGCAATTGCCAGGCCGGGTTGACACGGTGGAAGCTCAAGACCGCGAGTGGCGGCTGCGCAATCTCGTCATCGAAATAAGCAACCGGCCGAGACTTTTTTGCGAATGGGGGAAGCAGAATGAAATCCGGGACCTGCAAACGAGCAGCCACCCCCATAGTGGCAGGCTTGCTGATGGTGGCGGCCTCCACCGCTGCCATGGCCGGATCGCTGGCAGGCAGCAAGGGCGACGTGCGCTACCCGGTGACCATTCCTATAGGAACCACCGGGGGCTGCGGGAAGGCCTATGCAGCGTATCTCGCAGCCGCAGGCCATTCGGCTTTCGCGGCGACGCCAATCGTTCCGGCGACCGAGTACTTCGTTTGCGGCGTGAAGCTGAATGCATCGTCACAAAAGGCGGCGGCGGAACTGGCACTGAAATCCTGTCAGGCCAGCAAAAGCAAATACAAGGTTACCGTCGCCGGCGCCTGCAGCATCGCCGCGTCCAAATAGACCGGAAAGCGCCCGGTTTTTCTCCTTGGGGAAGACAAAATGAAATCCACGAATTCCAAGCGAACAGCCATGGCGATATTGGCTGTATTGCTGGTGTTCGCAGCATCCGGAGCGGGCATGGCCGGCTCACTGGCGGGAAGCGAGGGAGACAAGCGTTTCCCGCCGTACCTGCCGCGAAATCCCAAGGATCCCTGCACCAAGGCCTACAAGGCCTATGTCGCGGCCGGTGGCCATTCAGCGTACGCAACCACTCCCTACGCACGGATAATGTCGTCGTACATAGTTTGCGGCGGCCACCTCAACGCACCATCTCAAAAGACGGCCGAAGAGTTGGCGATGAAATCCTGTCAGTCCACCCGCGGCCACTACAAAGTCACGACCGGCGGCAGTTGCGAGATCGCGGCCTCGAAGTAGGTACAGCCGACCGCAAGGTAGAGCACTTCCCTGGTAAGGGAGAGGTTTACTCCGAGGGCTTAAAAGGCTCGCGAGACAGCACCCCCCTCTGTCCTGCCGGTCAGAGGGGGGTGTTCAAGCGCCATGCTTCCCATGGACTTCGAACCTTACATGCGGAGGCTCCATGTTCGCCAAGATCCTGATCGCCAACCGCGGCGAGATCGCTTGCCGTGTCATCCGTACGGCTCGGAAGCTGGGCGTGCGTACCGTCGCCATCTATTCGGATGCCGACGCAAAATCCCTGCATGTCGAGATGGCCGACGAGGCGGTGCATATCGGCGG
>NZ_RZRR01000435.1:0-4546 GCF_003998555.1 Mesorhizobium sp. M7A.F.Ca.CA.002.09.1.1
GCAGCGCGTCGTGCGCTGGCAGCTTGCCAAGAAGCAGCAGGGCACGCACAAGACCAAGGGTCGCGCCGAGATCGCGCGCACCGGCGCCAAGATGTACAAGCAGAAGGGTACGGGCCGCGCCCGTCACCATTCGGCACGCGCTCCGCAGTTCCGCGGCGGCGGCAAGGCCCACGGCCCGGTCGTTCGCAGCCACGAGCACGAACTGCCGAAGAAGGTTCGCGCTCTCGGCCTCAAGCATGCTCTCTCGGCCAAGGCCAAGAGCGCGTCGATCATCATCATCGACGAGCTGAAGCTGACCGAGGCCAAGACGAAGGCGCTGATCGCGAATTTCGCGACGCTGGGCCTGACCAATGCTTTGCTGATCGGCGGCGCCGAGCTTGACAAGAACTTCAAGCTGGCGGCGACGAACATCCCCAACATCGACGTGCTGCCCATCCAGGGCATCAACGTCTACGACATTCTGCGCCGCGGCACGCTGGTCCTTTCGAAGGCCGCCGTCGAGGCTCTCGAGGAGCGTTTTAAATGACCGACCTTCGTCATTACGACGTGATCGTCTCGCCGGCGATCACCGAAAAGTCGACCATGGCCTCCGAGCAGAACAAGGTCGTCTTCAACGTCGCCAAGAAGGCGTCGAAGCCGGAAATCAAGGCCGCCGTCGAAGCGCTGTTCGGCGTCAAGGTGATGGCCGTGAACACGCTTGTCCGCAAGGGCAAGATCAAGCGCTTCCGTGGCACGGTTGGCCGCCAGAGCGACGTCAAGAAGGCGGTTGTGACGCTGGCCGATGGCCAGTCGATCGACGTCGCGACGGGTCTCTGAGCAAGGCCGCGAGGACAGAACAATGGCACTGAAAAAATTCAACCCGGTAACGCCCAGCACCCGTCAGCTGGTCATCGTCGACCGCTCGGGCCTCTACAAGGGCAAGCCCGTCAAGGGTCTGACCGAAGGCCTGACCAAGTCGGGCGGCCGCAACAATCACGGTCGCATCACCGCCCGCTTCATCGGCGGTGGTCACAAGCGTTCGTACCGCATCATCGACTTCAAGCGCCGCAAGTTCGACGTCGTCGGCACGGTCGAGCGCATTGAGTACGATCCGAACCGCACCGCCTTCATCGCGCTGATCAAGTATGAGGATGGCGAGCTGTCCTACATCATCGCTCCGCAGCGTCTGGCTCCCGGCGACAAGATCGTGTCCGGTGAATCGGTCGACGTGAAGCCGGGCAATGCGATGCCGCTGGCTTCGATGCCGGTCGGCACCATCGTCCACAACATCGAGCTGAAGCCGGGCAAGGGCGCTCAGGTCGCCCGTTCGGCAGGTGGTTACGGTCAGCTGGTCGGTCGTGACCAGGGCATGGCGATCCTGCGCCTCAATTCGGGCGAGCAGCGTGTCGTTCACGGCTCCTGCATGGCCACTGTTGGCGCCGTGTCCAATCCGGACCACGGCAACATCAATGACGGCAAGGCCGGTCGCACGGTCTGGCGTGGCAAGCGCCCGCACAATCGCGGCGTGACCATGAACCCGGTCGACCATCCGCACGGCGGCGGCGAAGGCCGCACATCGGGTGGCCGCCATCCGGTTTCGCCCTGGGGCAAGCCGACCAAGGGCAAGAAGACGCGGTCCAACAAGGCGACCGACAAGTTCATCCTGCGCTCGCGCCATCAGCGCAAGAGCTAAGAAGAGGTAACGCCAAGTGACTCGTTCGATTTGGAAAGGCCCCTTCATTGACGGCTACCTTCTCAAGAAGGTGGACAAGGTTCGTGAAGGTGGTCGCAATGAGGTGATCAAGATGTGGAGCCGTCGCTCCACCATCCTGCCGCAGTTCGTCGGCTTCACCTTCGGTGTCTACAACGGCCAGAAGCATGTTCCCGTCTCGGTGAACGAGGACATGGTCGGTCACAAGTTCGGTGAATTCGCTCCGACCCGGACCTATTACGGTCACGGCGCGGATAAGAAGGCGAAGAGGAAATAATCATGGGCAAGGCCAAAGCTCCGCGCAGGCTTGCTGATAACGAAGCGCGCGCCGTATTGCGCACGATCCGTATCAGCCCGCAGAAGCTGAACCTGGTTGCCGCGCTGATCCGCGGCAAGAAGGTCGCGACAGCGCTTTCCGATCTCGAATTCTCGGCCAAGCGGATTTCCGGCACGGTCAAGAAGACGCTGGAATCGGCAATCGCCAACGCGGAAAACAACCACGACCTGGATGTCGATGCGCTGATCGTGGCGGAAGCCTATGTCGGCAAGTCGATCGTCATGAAGCGGTTCCATGCCCGTGGCCGCGGTCGCGCCAGCCGTATCGAGAAGCCGTTCTCGCACCTCACGATCGTCGTTCGTGAAGTCGAAGAAAAAGGGGAGGCCGCATAATGGGCCAGAAAGTCAATCCGATCGGTCTTCGCCTCGGCATCAACCGCACCTGGGATTCGCGCTGGTTCGCGAACACCGGCGAGTACGGCAAGCTGCTGCATGAGGACATCAAGATCCGCAAGTATCTCGAGAAGGAGCTCAAGCAGGCTGCCATCTCGAAGGTCGTGATCGAGCGTCCGCACAAGAAGTGCCGCGTCACCATCCATGCCGCGCGCCCGGGTCTGATCATCGGCAAGAAGGGCGCCGACATCGAGAAGCTTCGCAAGAAGCTGATGGAGATGACGAAGTCCGAGACGCACCTCAACATCGTTGAAGTGCGCAAGCCGGAGATCGACGCGACCCTGGTCGCCCAGTCGATCGCCCAGCAGCTCGAGCGTCGTATCGCGTTCCGCCGCGCCATGAAGCGTGCCGTTCAGTCGGCGATGCGCCTCGGTGCCGAAGGCATCCGCATCAACTGCGCCGGCCGCCTCGGCGGCGCTGAGATCGCGCGTATGGAATGGTATCGCGAAGGTCGCGTGCCGCTGCATACGCTGCGTGCGGACGTCGACTACGGTACGGCCGAAGCGCACACGGCTTATGGCATCTGCGGCGTCAAGGTCTGGGTGTTCAAGGGCGAGATCCTTGAGCATGACCCGATGGCTTCGGAGCGTCGGGCCAGCGAAAGCGATGCAGCGCATGGCGGTGGTGGTGATCGCGAACGCGGTCGTCGTCGCGAAAACGCCTGAGACATTTAGGAATTTGGAGTTAGAACGATGCTGCAGCCAAAGCGCACAAAGTTCCGCAAGCAGTTCAAGGGCCGTATCCATGGTACCGCAAAGGGCGGCACCAACCTGGATTTCGGTGGTTTCGGGCTGAAGGCGCTTGAGCCGAACCGCGTCACCGCACGTGAGATCGAGGCGGCCCGCCGCGCGATCACCCGTGAAATGAAGCGCGCTGGTCGCGTCTGGATCCGTATTTTCCCGGACGTGCCGGTCACTTCGAAGCCGACCGAAGTCCGCATGGGTAAGGGCAAGGGCGCGGTCGATTATTGGGCGGCGCGCGTCAAGCCAGGCCGCATCATGTTCGAGATCGACGGCGTCAATGAAGAAACCGCCCGTGAGGCACTGCGTCTCGGCGCGGCCAAGCTCTCGGTCAAGACGCGCTTCGTGCAGCGCATCGCAGAATAAGGACGGGCTGATCATGAAAGCCGAAGACATCCGGACCAAGACCCAGGACCAGCTGACCGACGACCTGGCCAGCCTGAAGAAGGAGCAGTTCAACCTGCGCTTCCAGAAGGCCACCGGCCAGCTCGAGAAGACCGCGCGCGTGAGACAGGTTCGTAAGGACATTGCGCGTATCAAGACCATCGCTGCGGAAAAGTCCGCGGCTAAGAAGGCTTAAGGACGAAAACCATGCCAAAGCGCATTCTGCAGGGCACCGTCGTCAGCGACAAGAACGAGAAGACGGTTGTCGTCAAGGTCGAACGGCGCTTCACGCATCCCGTGATGAAGAAGACCGTGCGCATGACCAAGAAGTACAAGGCGCACGACGAGAACAACGCCCACAAGGTTGGCGATCAGGTGTTCATCCAGGAATCGAAGCCGATTTCCAAGGACAAGCGCTGGATCGTCGTGTCTTCGGACCAAGCCTGACCTCGGGCGTAAACAACGAATTTTGGACAGACCGGGGAGGGGCTTTGAGCCCATCCCGTTAGAAGAGAAGAAGGCGGCCAGTCATGATTCAGATGCAAACAAACCTCGACGTCGCGGATAATTCCGGCGCCCGTCGTGTCATGTGCATCAAGGTGCTGGGCGGCTCGAAGCGGAAATACGCTTCCGTGGGCGACATCATCGTGGTGTCGATCAAGGAAGCCATTCCGCGCGGCCGCGTGAAGAAGGGCGATGTGATGAAGGCGGTCGTGGTTCGCACGGCCAAGGACATTCGCCGCCCGGATGGCAGCGTGATCCGTTTCGACAAGAACGCGGCCGTTCTCGTCGACAACAAGAAAGAGCCGATCGGCACGCGTATCTTCGGACCGGTTCCGCGCGAACTCCGCGCCAAGAACCACATGAAGATCATCTCGCTCGCGCCTGAAGTGCTGTAAGGAGCCGGACCAATGCAAAAAATTAGAAAAGGCGACAAGGTCGTCGTGCTGGCCGGCAAGGACAAGGGCCGTTCGGGCGAAGTCCTCTCGGTACAGCCGAAGGA
>NZ_RZRR01000436.1:0-4543 GCF_003998555.1 Mesorhizobium sp. M7A.F.Ca.CA.002.09.1.1
ACATGGCCGGATTGGTCAGATCCTATGGCGGCCTGGACGGCGTCTAGCTGAATTGGCGGAATGTAGCTTGGAGGTTGGTCATGACGACCAAGCGGGAATTTCAGAGCGACGCCTTTGAGGACCATAGCGCGGTCAGTGACATGGTTCGCGCTGGGACGATCAATAAGCAGACACTACGGTCTTTTGAGGTCTGTCGGTCCGGCCCATCACCGTTCGCGAAGGAAATTAAGGCGCGCCAATGAGCACTGATGAAGCCGAGCCTTGGTGAAGCCCAGCCCGGCCAAATAGAAATCGGGTCATTGCCCTGTAAAAACCTTATCTTTATTAAAATATTTGTCTATGTTGTAAATTGCATGAGCATTACCTTGTGCGGCGGCCCTTTTAAACCAATCATGAGCCACCTCTCGCTCGGACGGCACTCCAAGACCTTTAAGATAGGCTACTCCAAGAGTGTTTTGTGCTTCCGCGTTTCCTTGGTCCGCCGCCTTTGTCGTCCACTCGATCGCTTGCATGAAATCCTGCGGCAGTCCGTAGAATCCGCCGCCATAACTCTGGCCCAACTGTTCCTGAGCCGCAGCATTCCCGTTTGCTGCCGCTTTCTTCAGCCATTTCACGGCAGTGTCTTGGTTGGCGGTTACACCATGCCCAGTAAGGTACATGGCGGACAGCATCGTTTGTGCATACGCTGAGCCCTGCTCCGCGGCCAATAGGTACCATCTGGCCGCTTCAGAATAGCTCTGCGTTACGCCGTTCCCCTCGAAATACATGGCAGCAAGAGCCGCTTGAGAGTCCGCAAATCCACTCTCGGCGGAGAACGCAATCGACTTCAGCGCCTGTACCTTGTCGACTTCAATTCTCAGATTTGGCGGTGAACTGGGAGTTCCGCGTCCTGTCAAAAGCAATAGGCCAAGATTGTGATTGGCCAACACGTCGCCATGTTCCGCAGCCCGCCTGAACCACGCGATGGCTTCGGTGTAGTTCGTGGCGGTGAGTGTCCCCTCTAGGAAATTCACTCCCAAATTATATTCTGCGCGGCTGTAACCGCGCTCTGCGGCCTTCCTTGTCCAAAACAGAGATTTCTGCCGATCGAGTGTTACTCCTCGACCGGTTCCATAAAGATTGCCCAACCAAGTCTCCGCGTCGGGGTGCCCTTTCTCGGCCGCTTTTTGGAACCATTCGAAAGCCTTGACGAAATCCGCTTTAACTCCGAGTCCCAGCAGAAAAACGACGCCAAGCCGGTTCTGCGCGTCGGCCGACCCCGTTAGCGCAGCCGCCTGCAATTCCTGCAGGGTCATATGGTCGACCTGGACTTGCCCCTCCTTCGTGTCAACGAAGGGCGAGGCGTTCGCCATCTCTCCGCCAGCAACAAATGCCGCCAGCAGCGCTCCTACCACCATTCGCGATCGTCGTACCATTGTCCCGCCTTGCCGTCCGGTTATCGCAACGACTTTCCTACCCATGGCATCATCGGCCCGTCAAATTCCTTCTCGGCCCAATCAGCCAAAACGTCTTCTTGCGGACCGGCAAGCCCGAAGGCATCGGCCGGAAGATGAAGCCGAGCCGGGCAAAGACCAGCCCGCAGGCAAGCGCGAAACCGCAGCCAAGGCCGAAGCCGGCGACGGTGTCGCTGGGATAGTGCGCGCCAACGAAGATACGGGTCGAGGCGATGCAGGCGGTGATCGCCAGGGCGATGTACCAGCGCCGCGGAAACAACAGCAAAGCGACCCCGAACACCGCGCCCATTGTCGTACCATGGCCGGACGGAAAGCCGGCGAAGCGCGCATCGAAAGCGAAGGGGTGCAGGGTCAGCACGCCAAAGTCCTCGTAATAGAGCGGGCGAGCCCGGCCAATGGCATATTTCAGCACATTGACGGCGATCCCCGACAGGCCGGTGGCGCACAGCACCAGAAAAGCCAGGCAGGTCCAGTTGTAGAGGAGCATCAGCGAGCGCCGCGACAGGCTTCGCCAATCCGTCAGGTTCGCGGCGACAAGCAGAAGCACTGAGGGAATGATATACCAGCCTCCCAGGCCGAACTGGGTGAAAAAGTCGGCAGTCCGGGCAAATCCCGCCGACCACTTGCCGTGAAGCATTCCGGCCGGAGTGTCGAGACGAACAAACGCCGACGCCGTCAGCAAGACCCAGACCAGCACCCAGACCGACCACAAAATATTCGGGTATCTGGCCGGCCGGGTGGCAAGGCGGCTTTTGGCGATCTGCATCGTATCGCGAAAGTTGTCGAGCGACCGGCGCCCTATGCCAAGGAGCAGGCTCGAAACGGGCGGGCGTGATTTCACCAGCATAGGAAATTCGACCCCATTGTTGCCGTCATGGGCATCGGCGAGCCGTCACTGGCTTACACGATAGAGGCCGAGCGACAGTTTGTCTCCCGACGAATAGTTGAGGCCATCGACCTCGGCAACGCGGCTCGCCGACTTGCCTTGCGCCTCCAACAGGCCATTCAGCTTCTGCTCGTCGCCGATTTGTGCCAGCGCCAGCGCGCAGGCCGGATCGCCGAGCAGATGCTTGGCGACGCCATCGACATCGGTCAGGACGGTCTTGGTGCCGACCAGGAACACCAGGCTCGGCTCGTGATATTCCGCTGAGGCGAGCACCGTGGTGTCGCAAGGCCTGTTGGCCTGGACTGCCGCCTCGATCGCCGGGCTCAGCCAGATCGGCTTCAGCGAAGGCGCGATGACGCCGAACAACAGCCCATAGGTAATGCCGGCGCAAACCGCGATGGCGCCGATGCGGGAGAGCGGCACTTGCAGCTGTCGCGAAAAAGCGAAATACCCTGCCGCCAGCGCCGCCGCGGCGGCCGGGATGCTCCACCAGGAAAAGGAGCCGGTGAGATAGATCGGCGCTCCGACGCAGACCGCCGCCAGGCCAAGGCTGACCACGACAAGACCGAATGCGGTCGACCACCACAACCAGTCCTGCCAGCGCCTGAGCGGCGCATTGGCCTCCTGCGGCGACAATGTCAGCAGCCAGCCAATCAGCAGCGCCATGCCGGGATAGGCCGGCAGGACATAGTGCGGCAGCTTGGTCGGGATCAGCTCGAACACCAGCCAGAACGGAATATACCAGGCGAGGCAGAAACGCAGCCGGGGATCGTCGCGCAGACGGTTGAGGGCCTGGAGCCCGGCGCCGACCGCGATCAGGCCGAACGGCCACATGAACAAGGAATAGGTCAGCATGTAGAAACCGGGCGGCAGGCCGTGCGATTCCTCGCCCGAGGCGACCTTGGCCATCATGTCCTTGCCGACGGCATCGCTGAGAAAGGTGCCGCCGCTCTTCCAGGTGATGAGGGCAACCCAGGGCAACACGATGAGCGCCACCAGAGCGACACCGCGCACGAGCTTCAGCTTCAGGAGCCAGCGCCAGTCGCGCTCGAAGGCAAACAGGGCGGCGACCGTGAGCAACGACAACAGCGGAGCCACCGGCCCCTTGATAAGAATTCCAAGGCCTTGAGCGGCCCAGAAAATCCACGGCAGATGGGCGGCTACCGGTTCGTTGCGGCGCGCTGCCAGATAGATCTGGGCGAGCGCGCCTTGCGCCGCCACGCAGCAGGCCAGCAGCATGGCGTCGGTCTTGGCGTCACGGCCCTCGAAGGCGGTGGCGAAGATCGCCGCCATCATCAGGCCGGCGGCGAGACCGGCATTGGCCCCGAACAGCTTGGTGCCCGTCCAGGCGATGCCGACGACGGCCAAGGCAATGCCAAGCATGGAGACGAGGCGGTAGACCCAGATCGGCGCCGCCGCCCCCTCGCCGCTCAGCGCCACGGCCGCCGATTGCAGCCAGTAGATGCCGATCGGCTTCTTGTAGCGCGAGGCATCCTGAAAACGGATGTCGACATAGTCGGAGGTTTCGACCATCTGCTTGGTAGCCTGGACAAAACGGGATTCGTCGCGGTCGATGGGTGGAAGGCTCGCCAGTCCACTGAACGTCATCAGCACGCTGAACAGAAAGAGAAAGAGATAGTTCCTGTTCATCGCGGAGCTTTCCGGATCTGATCTGCGGGATGGCCCCGTCGCGGCGCCTCAGGCCCTGCCCTGCGCGGCGCCTCAATACGCCAGCCCAAACGACGAAGCAAGGATTCGCAACGCCATCCGCGCGGGCTGCAAACCGGAAACCACTTTTGCTGATCGCTGGACCTTTGTCTGGCGCGATCAGTCGCAAAACCGGAAACCACTTTTGCTGATCGCGCTTGGATGCTAAACGCCCGCGTTCATGCACGCCTGAGCCACAGCGGCCGGACGCTTTCGGGAATAGAAAAAATGCCTGCCTTCAAATCGGATTTCCTGCGCACGATGAGCGAGCGCGGTTTCATCCACCAGACTTCGGATGATGCCGGTCTCGACAATATCTTCGCCAAGGAGACGGTGACAGCCTATATCGGCTTCGACGCGACCGCCAAGAGCCTGCACGCCGGCTCGCTGATCCAGATCATGATGCTGCACTGGCTGCAGCAGACCGGTCACCGGCCGATCGCGCTGATGGGCGGCGGCACCTCGATGATCGGCGACCCGTCGTTCAAGGATGAGG
>NZ_RZRR01000437.1:0-4542 GCF_003998555.1 Mesorhizobium sp. M7A.F.Ca.CA.002.09.1.1
AATCCAGCAGCGAGACGAAGAAGGCCGACATGTGCCGGCCCTGCATGTAGTAGAAATAGCGGTCCTTCGAGGCCTCGGCCGGAAAGGTCAGCGGCACCAGAACGACGAGCGCCGCCATGACCAGGACGCGTGCCGACACCGGCCAGCCGATTTTCCGATCGATCCGGAACAGAAGCACCGCCGCCCCGATGCCGAGCCCTAGGGCAATGACGACCGGCGCGATCAGATGGAGGTAGGAGCCGAGCAGGAAACGATACACTTCCGGGTCCCTCGACACGAAGACCGTGTCGTAGAAGTGCAGCGAAAATCCTTTCAGCCGGAACTTGATCGCCGAAACCACGGTGACGAAGGCAATGCCCATCCAGGCGAGGTAGACGGAAAAGGCAAGGCGCCCCGAAGCCAGGAACAGAAGTCCGGCAAGGGCAGCCACCAGCGCCAGCGAGAACGGCACCGACAGCCATTCGTGCTCGGCCCGTCCGGCGGCGAAGACGCCTGCAAGGCTGACCACGGCCAGCGTCAGCGGATGGCAGAGCACCCGTCCAAGACCTTGAAGCTGAACCACAGATTTTCCCACGAAGATGCCTGAGCACAGTTTCGGGAAATTCTTCGATTATTTGCGGGCTAAGAACAAATGTATAGTGGATTTAACCTTAACTCGGCTGGTCGGGATTGTCCGGTGCGCGCCAGCGCTCGCGCGGGGCCGCCCCGAAAGGTGCCTGGCCCCGCGGTGCTTTGATCAGTAATGGTGCCAGTGGCGCCAGTGATGATGCGGATGCCAGACGTAGGCCGGACCGTGCCAGTAGTGGTAGCGCGGGCGCACGACGACGACGCCGTTCGGCACGCAGCGGCCCCATCTGTTGGGGTGCCAGCCGATGCCGCAGCCCCAGCGGACATGCTCGACCAGTGCCGGGGTGGCTGGCTTCGCAACGGACACGATGGGCATTGCGCTGGAGGCGGAGGCTGTCGCGACAGTTCCACCGATGGCCAGGATAGCGGTTGCTGCATAGTTTTTCAGGCGACTCATAATTGGACTCCGAGTGCTTTCGACGATGAAGATGGCCGTCCTGTATGGTGCACAGGGCAGGCTTGTCCCTTCGCATCGTTAAACGGCGTCTCCGGTCTTTTCCGTCGGTCGTCATGGCGATTTTTTTGGCGTAACGGTGGCGCGGCGTTCCATATGGCGCAGCAACGCCTGTGCCAGCACGCTCCGGTTTTCAGGCGATGTGCTCGCCGCGAAGTCGACAATGGCCTGTTCAAGCCGGCTGCGCACCGTCACATCGGCATCGCGTGCCCGTTCCAGGGCGGCGGACAAGGCGGCCTTGTCCATGACAGGCTGCTGCAACAGGTCCGCTGCCTCCTGCCTCGCCTGCTGGCCATCGAGAATGATCTGACGGGACTGCACGCGAACCTGGCGCAGCGCCTCGCGGAACGCCTTGCGATCCTGGTCGGGAAGGTGTCGGCCGGCCGATTCCAGCGAGAAGCCCGATTTGGCATTTCTCAGCCAGACCGCGCCACCGACAAATGCGCTGGCCAGAAAGACGTTCAGCACCACGGAAGCAATGACCAGACCACGGACCCAGCGCGTACTCATAGGCTTTCCTCACCGTTCTCGGCATCCGGGCCGGCATCGCCAAACGCCGTCACATTGGCATCCAGCACAGTGTGGTCCGGCTGGACCTCGGGCGTGATGACGGTCACCAAAGCCAGTCCTGCCACGGCGCCGGCCAGGCCAATGCCTGCGAGTCCCAGCCCCAGCCACCAGAACCGCTGCCGCCGGCGTTGGACAAGGTGCCGGCCGGCGACCTGCAGGATACTGCCGTGCAGCGCTTTACCGGGGGCGTCGACGCGGTAGCTGTCGAGCAGCGCGTCAAGTGTCCCGGCCTGCCTCAAGATGGCCTCGCCCGCGTCGCTTGCGGCAAAGACCGTGCCGGCCATTCGCTCGGCCTCGGGCCATCGCCGCAAGTCGCCGCCATAGGCCTGCGCCAAGGCGGCAAAGCGCCTGGCATCCATTGCGGGTTCGTTCCTGGACCCTTCAGCCATGTGTCTCCCCCTTGCCCGTCGGCGCCGAGCGCCAGGCGGCACCAGCAAGGCGCAATGGCCGTGCTGCGTTGCTGCTTGCCCGGCGTTTACTCATCGGCGCCATCCTCCGCCAGGATCGCTTGCAGCGACCGCCGGCCGCGCGCGAGCAGGCTTTCCAGGGCATCGACGCTGATCTGCAGTGTCGCTGCCGCCTCGATATTGGACATCCCCTGATAGTAGACCAGAACGATCGCTTCGCGCTGGCGCGGCGCTATGGCTTGCAGCGCCCGTTCGACCCGATGGGCTTCTTCCTCGGAATGAGCATCGGGAAGCGGCGCAGGATCGGCGACGTCCGGCAGGTCGCCGGTCACCCACTCGCGCCTGCGACGCAGCCGGTCGTAGCAAAGGTTGAGCGTCACCCGGTGGATCCAGCTGTCGAAGCGCGCATTGCCGCGCCGCCAGCTCGCGGCATGGCGCCAGATCCGCACGAAGGTTTCCTGCGCGACATCCTCGGCCTCCGCCGCATCGCCGAGCATGCGCACGGCAAGCGCCAGGATACGCGGCAGCTTGCGCGCGACGAGCGTTTGCACGGCTGCCGGCTCGCCGGCGCCGACACGGCGAACCAGCTCCTCGTCCGGATCCGCAGCCATCAGTCGGCGCACTCCCGATGTTCATCGCGCGTCATTGCCTCTTGGTCATTGCTCTTGCTTGGGAGCGGTTTTGTGGCCCGGCAGTTCGTCGGCTGTCAGAATGCCATCGGCATTCTTGTCCAGCCGGGCGAAGCGCTTGGCGAAAAACGCATCGAGTTCGGCGCGATCGATGAAGCCGTCATGGTTGGAATCGATCCGCGCGAAGGATCTGGCGGCGTCGCCCTTGACGTTGCGCTTCGCCTGAAAGGCCTCCCATTCCAGCAGGCTGATCTTGCCGTCGCCATCCGTGTCGGCCGCCATGATCGCCTTTTCGCGCCGCTTCTGGAATTTGGCCAGCGTGATGTCGGACCTGCTCCCCGACGCGCCTGGCGCGGCAAGTGGCGCGGCGGTCTGCGGTGCAGGCGGGGTCGTTGCCTGGGCAAGAGCCGCAACGGTCTGCAAACTCAAGGCAACGACTAATATCGAACGGCTGATCATGTTGTGCGTCTCCAGCTTGGCGCGACGCAGACGGCTTGTGCCGTCATCGCGCTTCAACCGTTAAACGCCGCGACCCGGAAAATCCGTCGGTCGCGCGTGCTGATCCGTTCGTGCTCGGGTGCGCATCCCGTCGATCGGGATGGAAGGAGCTCTAGTCCGACTGGTCGGCCGCAATCAGTTGTTCGGGCTTGAACCCGGCATGCTGCGGGGTCCACACCTCGCCCTCGCGATTGAACCAGTGGCACAGATACATGCCCGAGGCTGCGCCATCGCTGACCGTCATCCTGGGGCCTCCGGATTTCAGCTTGACCACGTCTCCGGTCTTGAAATTGTTGGGCATTTTTTGACCTCCCATGCTGAGGCCATGAGTTTCACACCAAACCGGGGTCTCGACAATGGCAGATCTGCCAGGCCGGCGCCGCAATCCTTTGCACCAGATGCGAAGGGGTAGACGACGAAAAGGAGGGGGGATGGTGCGCTTGCGGGCAGCCAATTGCCGGCTCAAGCCATTAGAATCAAAATCGTTTTCGATGCCAAGCGGGTCGCAACGAGTTCCCTAGAGATCGTCCCGTAACGTCCTTGCCCGCGCCTTGAGTCGGCATGGGATCGGCCATCCCAGTGAGGGCGCGTCGTCCATGAACTCAACTGGAAAGCTGGCCAGTTACGAATCAGTATAAATCCGCGATGTACAAGAACACTACTGTGTGCGGCCTTCAGCGGGTAACGGCGCTGTTACACACGAAAAAATCCTTGCATGGTTTCCATAAGCGCCCGACGGCGACGGGACTAGATGCGCATTTTGTCGCGTATCCAGTTCCTAAAGATCTTGCTGGCACGATTTGGAGCATTCGCTGGAGCTTCAACAATGTAGTAGCCATTGCCGGTCGTGAAGGCGAGGTCAAAAGGGCGTACGAGACTCCCATTTGACAGCTTCTCCTCAACAAGGCGTGTCCATCCCAACGCCAACCCTTGCCCTTCGAGGGTGGCCCGCAGCAGATTGTCGTAATTTTGAAACCAGATTCCTTGCTGAGGGCGTAAAGAAGTTAGCTTCGCGAATTCAAGCCACTTGTCCCAATTCTCCCATTCGTGAGCCCGCCCATCTAGATGCAGCAGCGTCACGTTTTGAAACTTGCGGAAGTTTTCGGCGCCGACAGAATTTACATATCCTGGGCTGCAAATCGGAAAAAACTCCTCACTAAACACTTTCTCGGACTTCAATTTATTCCAGTCACCGCGACCATATCTAATCGAAATGTCTATCCCGAATTTGCTCATATCCAAGCATTCATCGGTTTCAACCAGTTTTATATTGATCCCGGGATTGCGAATTCGAAAATCAGCCAACCTCGGCATCAGCCAGCAACTTCCAAATGCAACGGTTGTACTAACTGTTACA
>NZ_RZRR01000438.1:0-4540 GCF_003998555.1 Mesorhizobium sp. M7A.F.Ca.CA.002.09.1.1
CGCGTACGCCAGTTCGAGCGCCACTATTTCGCGCAGATCTTTTCCCCACAGCCCGACTTTGCCTCGGACTGGCTGCTCATCGTCGGGGAAGGCCTACGCGCGCCGAAGTTCCTGCTGTCGCAGCGCGTCGCGCTGGCCCGTCGGCTGCGGCGAAATTACATCTACCTGTTCCTGATCCTCTTGCTGGCCTGGGTGCTCAAGATATCCACCCCCAGCCTTCAAACCGTGGGCGTCAGGACCGGCTTTGCCGGTTCGCTTCGCGAAGCCGTAGACAGCGCCGCCCTTGGCCCCGTTCCCGGTGTGGCGATCGTGGTTGTCGTGGCCGCATTCTATGTCGGGTTGCTTGCCATCGTCTTTTTCACGGCCGATAACGACGGCGAACTGTCCTTTGGCGACGTGCATGTTTGACGTTGATGCCCGGCAACACGCCGCTGCAACGCAAACGGCGGCCCGCGCGCTGAGATGGTCGGTCCGCCGAGACGTTTGAGGGAACGGAACTTCGCGCCTAGATGCCGAAGAACTGCTTGCCAACCATGTAACCCAGTGCCGCCACGACCAGCGGAAACAGCGCCGGCGCGGCTTTGCCCAGAAGGGAGACCTGCGGGTCCTTCGCCGGCGTATGACGTGCATTGCCGAGATTCTTGGTCATTGCTTGCCTCAGGTTCGAAAGACTCATTAGCAAATGCTGATTAACAGCATGACCGCATTAACGGCTTGATAGGAAATCAACTCTGATCAGATGCAAATTCTAATGATCGGCACATGGACGGCAAAGACGCGCTGCCCTATTTGGCGGCGTTCGAAGCATCGACGGGGACGCGCGGCCGTTCGCGGCAATCGACAAAAACACGCCCGAACAACAAGATGGCTCAGGAACTCGATTTAGCAGGTGAGCGCCAGCTCCGAAGCCGGTGCAGTTCATCCGCCGTCTCGCCCGAGCTTCGTGTTGATAGCTCGGGGTCGAACGCATGTCCGCGGCGTAGGCAGGCCGCCTCCCGTCAAAAAATTCGCAAACCAATGTCGGACTGGCTAGGCTTCGTCCGTCCTTGGGGTATCGAACAGGCATTCATGAAAGGATCCAGCAATGCCCGGCACCGTACGTTTGCACCGCGTTCTGACGACCAGCCCTGAAAAGGTCTATCGCGCCTTCGTTGAAGCGGACGCGCTGGCCAAGTGGCTTCCGCCAAACGGCTTCACCTGCACGGTCCATAATTTCGAGGCAAAGGTCGGAGGCACGTTCAAGATGTCGTTCCGCAATTTCACCACCGGCGACAGCCACGCCTTCGGCGGCGAATACCTTGAACTCGTTCCGGGCGAGCGCCTGCTCTACACCGACAGGTTCGACGATCCCAACCTGCCCGGCGAGATACGGGTGACCGTGGTCTTGAAAAAAGTGTCGGTCGGCACTGAAATCGACATTACCCAGGCCGGCATTCCGGACGTCATTCCGGTCGAGGCCTGCTATCTCGGCTGGCAGGAATCGCTCAGAAATCTGGCAAAGCTCGTCGAGCCCGAGATCAATCAATAGGCTGCGGATGGCCGGGAGAACGGCCGTTTCTGGCCTGCCGAAGCCTGAAACTTGGACTGTGGCGGGAACTGCCCTTTGTCGCTAGCAATTCATCATTGCGGCACCCCTGTGCCTGGACGTGTCGATGAAGAATGCAGCGGAGGTTGAAAAAGCATGACTCTGACCAACCGAGACATCGTCGAGTTGACGGCGTGGCGGCGCCAGCTGCACCAGTATCCGGAAATCTCGAATGAAGAGGAGAAGACGGCAAAGGAGGTCGTCGCCTTCCTCGCCGATACGGGGCCGGACAAGGTGCTGACACAGCTCGGCGGGCACGGCGTCGCGGTCACATATGACAGCGGCAAAGCAGGGCCGACGGTGCTGTTCCGTTCGGAACTCGATGCCTTGCCTATCGAAGAACTTTCAGGCGTGCCGCATGCGTCGCGCGTGCCGGGCAAGTCGCATATGTGCGGCCATGACGGACACACCGCCATCCTGGCATCCCTCGGCCGGCAGTTGGGGCGCGAGCGGCCTGCAAGCGGCCGCGTCGTGCTGATGTTCCAGCCGGCGGAGGAAACCGGCAATGGCGCAGCCGGCGTCGTTGCCGATCCCCGCTTCGGCGAGATCGCGCCGGATTTCGCTTTCTCGCTGCACAACCTGCCTGGCGTGCCGTTCGGCGAGGTGCGGCTCAAGCCCGGCGTGGTCAACTGTGCGTCACGCGGCATGCGCATCGTGCTGGAGGGCAAGACCGCCCATTCATCCATGCCGGAGACCGGCACCTCGCCGATGCTGGCGATCAGTGAGCTGATGCCGGCGCTGCCGGCGCTCGGGCGCGGAACCTTCGCCGACGACGACTTCTCCATGCTGACCGTCACCCATGCCGCGATGGGCGAGGCCGTGTTCGGCATCGCGCCGGCTCATGCGCAGGTCTGGGCAACGCTGCGCACCCGGCGTGACGAGCGCATGGCGAACCTTTGTGCTGCTGCCGAAGCACTGGTCGCCAGGATCGCCGGCGAGCATCGCCTTACCGCCCGCTGGGACTATCACGAGATCTTCGTCGCCAGCGTCAACGCGCCGGACGCGGTGGAGCATCTGCGGCGCGCGCTCGATGAAGAGGGCGTATCGCACGGCGAAGAGGCCCTGCCGATGCGCGCCTCGGAAGATTTCGGCCTGTTCGGCCATAGTGCCAAGTCGGCGATGTTCTTCCTCGGTGCGGGCGAGCGGCACCCCGCCTTGCACAATCCCGACTATGACTTTCCCGACGACCTGATCCCGATCGGGTCGAGGATCTTCATGCGCACGGCACGCAATCTCCTGGGTTGACCTCCGCCAACTCCAACGCCGAAAGGAACATGCAATGCCAAAGATACCGAAGAACACGATTTGCCTTTGGTTCGACAAGGACGCCGAGGCTGCGGCGCGCTTCTACGCAGAGACCTTTCCCGACACCAGCGTGGGCGCCGTTCACCGTGCGCCGAGCGATTTTCCGTCCGGCAAGAAAGGCGACGTGTTGACGGTCGAATTTACCGTCGCCGGCATTCCCTGCATCGGATTGAACGGCGGCTCCACATTCAAGCAGAACGAGGCCTTCTCGTTCCAGATCGCCACCGACGATCAGCAGGAAACCGACCGCTACTGGAATGCCATCGTCGGCAATGGCGGCCAGGAGAGCGTGTGCGGCTGGTGCAAGGACAAATGGGGCGTGTCTTGGCAAATCACGCCGCGCACGCTGACCGAGGCCATGGCGGCCGGCGGCGAGGAAGCCAAACGCGCCTTTGATGCGATGATGGAGATGACAAAGATCGACGTCGCGGCGATCGACGCAGCCCGGCGCGGCTGACCTCGATCGGGGCTGAGTTGCTATCTGACCTTGATGACGACCTTGCCCTTGGCGCGTCCTGTTTCGACATAGGCCAGCGCCTCATTGGTCGCCTCGAAGGGAAATATCCGGTCGACGACCGGGCGGATCGCGCCGGATTCGATGAGCGATGCGATCTTGCTCAGCTGCTCGCCCTGCGCCCACATGAAAAGGAACGAGAACGTCACGCCACGGCGCTTGGCTTTCGCTCGAATACCGCGGCTCAGCAGGCGAAGCACCAGCCTCAGCACCACGTTCAGTCCCTTTTCCCTGGCAAATTCCGGATCCGGTGGGCCGGAGATGGAGATGAGCTTGCCACCCGGTTTCAGCACATTCAGTGATTTTTCAAGTGTCTTGGCGTCCTGGCTGTTCAAGACGACGTCGTAGCCCGAAAGGACTTTCTCGAAATCGTCTTTCCTGTAGTCGACGACGATATCGGCGCCGAGCCCCTTGACCAGACCGGCACTCGCCGCGCTGGCGGTGGTCGCAATGGTCGCGCCGAGATGCTTTGCCAGTTGGATGGCGAATGTCCCCACGCCGCCGGAACCGGCTTGAATGAAGACCTTCTGTCCCTTCTTCAGCTTGGCCCTTTCGACGAGCGCCTGCCAGGCGGTCAGGCCGACCAGCGGGATCGAGGCCGCCTCCTCCATGCTGAGGTTCCCGGGTTTCAGGGCCACGTCGGCTTCATCCATGGCTATGAACTCGGCGAACGTCCCGATCCGGCCATCGCGCGGCCGCGCATAGACGTCGTCGCCCAGGTCGAATTTGCGGACTTTCGATCCCACGCGCACAACCCTCCCGGCCACGTCGTGACCCAGGATGAAGGGCCAGCGATAGGGCAGGATCAGCTTGAACTCTCCGGTTTTGACCTTGGAATCGAGCAGGTTCACCGCCGCGGCGTGGACCTCGACCAGGACATCGCTGTCCCCGAGTTTCGGCTCCGGCATTTCGGCTAGCCGCAGAGTGCCGTTCTTGCTGTACTTGTCGACGACGAATGCCTTCATGGCAGTGACTTTCTGAGAGTGATTTTGGTGTGTCGCATGTGCGTGAAATCCTCTGCTCGCTGTGTTCAAACGGGCAGGCGGAATTGTTTCCGCAGGCTCTTGTCGAATATCCCCGCGGGAGCAAAGCGACGCAGCAGGCTGACCTGGCGCGCAGCCTTGCCGGCGGTGTAG
>NZ_RZRR01000439.1:0-4523 GCF_003998555.1 Mesorhizobium sp. M7A.F.Ca.CA.002.09.1.1
GATTGGGCGCGCATTGCCGGTCGCCTTGATGTGGCGATGGTGCAGCGTGATGCCGCCGATGGTGACGAATGGCACGGTTTCGATCCTCCGCCCTCACATTGCACAAGGCGTTTGGTTCGGTAAAATGATATTTTTTGGCGTTTCATTAACTCAGGGGTTATCGAATCCATGTCCGAGAGCCGCATTCGGTTCCGTCACCTGCAGGCATTCCTGGAAGTTGCGCGGCAGGGGAGCGTGGCGCGAGCGGCTGACTTGCTGCATGTCAGCCCGCCGGCCGTGACCAAGACATTGCGCGAACTGGAAGAGGCGCTGGGGGTTGCGGTGGTGGAGCGCGACGGCCGCGGCATCCGACTGACGCGCATCGGCGAGATCTTCCTTCGCCACGCCGCCATGGCGATCACGGCGCTCAAGCAAGGCGTCGATTCCGTCCGCCAGGACGGAGCGGTCAACCGGCACCCGATCCGCATCGGCGCGCTGCCGACGGTGTCGGCGCGGGTGATGCCGCTTGCCATGAGCCTGTTCCTCAAAGAGAGCACCGGTGCGGCGATCAAGATCGTCACCGGCGAGAACGCGGTGCTGCTCGAACAGTTGCGCACCGGCGCGCTCGATCTCGTCGTCGGACGGTTGGCGGCGCCGGAGAACATGACCGGCTTCTTCTTCGAGCATCTCTACTCCGAACAGGTGCTGTTCGTGGTGCGGGCGCGACATCCGCTGCTTGAGCCCGGACAGGACGTGTTCGCGCGGCTCGACGAGTTCCCGGCGCTGATGCCGACACGGGAATCGGTCATCCGCCCTTTCGTCGACCGCCTGTTCATCACCAGCGGCATGACGGCGCCGGCAACCGAGATCGAAACCGTCTCGGACTCCTTCGGCCGCGCCTTCCTGCGGCAGAGCGATGCGGTTTGGATCATTTCGGCCGGTGTCGTCGCCAATGAACTCGGCAGTGGCGCCTTCGTCGCCCTGCCGGTCAACACCGAGGAAACCAAGGGACCGGTCGGCCTGACGATGCGGACCGACACGGCGCCCTCGCCGGCCTTCTCCATCCTGTTGCAGACCATCCGCGAAGCGGCGAGGCAAAGCAGTTGATGCGGCTCAGACTGGCGATCAGATCTCCCGCGAAGGCGTGAAGCGAACGCTTGCGGACCGCATGTGCCCGGGCGCCAGTACGATACAGCCGGCCTCGATGCCCGTGTCAGCCCTGCGGTTGAAGGCATCGGTGATGTTGCTGACCGGTTCGGCGCAAAAGAACGGCTCGCCGGGCGGCGTGTAGAGGACAAGGAAATCGAGTGGCGCCTCGGCCTCGATGTCCAGTTGCCGTCCATGCTCCGGCCAGGAGATCCGGGCGCGGCGCGACCATCCGGTGAAGACCGTGTCGAAGTCCGTCTCCGACACGTCGAAGCCCGTGGTCGGGTTGGAGCCTGCAGGCGGCAGGACGTGCCGGGTGGGCAGGATTTCCGCGTCGGTCTCCCACATGCCGGACACCCGCGCCTGGACATGCGTCCACGGTGTCGATGGGAAATAGGGATGCAGGCCGAGCCCGGCCGGCATCGGCGCGTCCGACAGGTTGCGCAGCGAGATGGCGGTGATCAGGCTGCCATTGACCAGCGAGATCTCTTGCCTTGCCTCATAGCTCCACGGCCAGGAATCGGCGGCATGGCGATAGGATAGGACAGTGGCGCTGGCTTCGTGCCGCACGACGGTCCATGGCCGACGCCAGCCATGGCCATGCTCATGATGTGGATCGTCCGGGCTGGTCGGCAGTTCGACGGTGCGGCCTGCGAATGCGAAGCGGCCGTGCCTTATGCGATTGGAATAGGGAACCAGCGGGAAGCAGGCCATGGCGCCGGCATCGCGGCCGTCGATCGCCGCCTGATCCGCAGGGCGCAGCCAATCCACGACGGATCCGTTTTGCCGCCAGCGATACGACGCCAGCGCGCCGCCGGCGGCCGGCGCGATCTCCACGGTCGCAATGCCGTCGCTGATCGAGATCAGCCCTTGGTGCTGCTCGGCAACGGCAGCGGAATTCTTTGTCATCGGCACTCCCCCATCCCTTGACTCCAATCGCAATGCCGATAAGACATATCATATGAATAGTATGAAGAATAACAAATCTTTCAGTATGGCGCGTACGTCGAGAGTCGCGGTGGCGGTTTCCAGCGGCTCCACCGCTCTGCATGCGACCGTCGTCGAGCAAATCGGATTGCGCATCGTTCAAGGCGATTTCCTGCCCGGCGAGGCACTGCCCAATGCCGACGATTCAAGCGAGATGCTGGGGGTCAGCCGCACGGTGCTGCGCGAGGCGATCAAGGTGTTGGCGGGCAAGGGGCTGGTCGAATCGCGGCCGAAGACCGGCACAAGGGTGCGTCCTCGTGCCGACTGGAATTTCCTCGACCCGGACGTCCTGTCATGGCGCTATGCCAGCGGTGTCAGCGCCGACGATGTCCGGGCGCTGTTCGAATTGCGCAGGGCCATCGAGCCGATGTCGGCAGCGCTTGCGGCCCAGCGCGCCACGCCATCGCAGATCGCCGAGATCAATGCAGCTCTGGTCGAAATGGAGGCGGTGGTCGACGACGGCGACCGCTTCGCCAAGCCTGACCTTTTGTTCCACCAGACCATACTGCGCATGACCGGCAATGAGCTGATCGGCTCGCTGGCGGCACTGGTCGAAACCGCATTGGTGACGAGCTTTCGTCTTTCCAACGACAATCCGGAAGGGCAGCGCCCCTCATTGCCGCTGCACCGGGAAGTCGCCGAAAAGATCGCCGCCGGCGACGCGACCGGCGCACAAAAGGCGCTGCTGGTCCTCATCGACAATGCCGAGGAGGACGTGCGCCGCAGCGTCGAAAACCGCAACAAGCGCCGCCAGGAACGGGAACAGACATCGTGACCGACACCAAACGCAAACTGCGGTCCGAGGCCTGGTTCGGCGGTGAGGGCAAGAACGCCTTCATGCACCGCAGCTGGATGAAGAACCAGGGCATTCCCGCCGACGCTTTCGACGGCCGCCCGGTGATCGGCATCTGCAACACCTGGTCGGAATTGACCCCGTGCAATGCCCACCTGCGGGCGCTGGCGGACCACGTCAAGCGCGGCGTCTATGAAGCCGGCGGCCTGCCGCTCGAATTCCCGGTGATGTCGCTGGGCGAGAGCAACATGCGCCCCACCGCCATGCTGTTTCGCAATCTGGTCAGCATGGATGTCGAAGAGTCCATCCGCGGCAATCCGATCGATGGCGTCATCCTGCTGGTCGGTTGCGACAAGACCACACCGGCGCTGCTGATGGGGGCTGCGTCGTGCAACCTGCCGACCATCGCCGTTTCCGGCGGGCCGATGCTCAACGGCAAGTTCCGCGGACAGGATATCGGCTCGGGCACCCATGTCTGGAAATTCGCCGAGGAGGTTAAAGCCGGCCGCATGCCGGTTGCCGACTTTCTCGCCGCCGAGCAGGGCCAAAGCCGATCGGCGGGCAGCTGCATGACGATGGGCACAGCCTCGACCATGGCCAGCATGGTCGAAGCGCTCGGCATCGGCATGCCGGACAATGCCGCGATCCCGGCGGTGGATTCGCGCCGTGGCGTGCTCGCCCAGATGGCCGGACGCCAGATCGTCGATCTGGTGCGCAGGGACGTTAGGATCGCGGAGATCCTCACCAGGCAAGCGTTCGAGAACGCCATTCGCGTCAACGGCGCGATCGGTGGCTCGACCAATGCGGTGCTGCATCTGATCGCCATCGCCAACCGGATCGGTGTCGATCTCAGCCTCGAAGACTGGGACCGCCTAGGTCGTGACGTTCCAACTATTGTCGATTTGATGCCGTCGGGCCGGTTCCTGATGGAAGATTTCTACTACGCCGGGGGGCTAGCTGCGGTCATGGCGTCGCTTGATGAAGTGGGGCTTCTTCATCGCGACGCCATGACCGTCAGCGCCAAGACCATCGGTGAATTGATCGACGGCGCGCCGAACTACAACAGCGAGGTGATCCGGCCGCTGAGCCAGCCGCTGACCAAGGAAGGCGGCATTTCGATCCTGCGCGGCAATCTGGCGCCTGACGGCGCGGTCATCAAGCCGTCCGCGGCAACGCCCGAGCTGATGCAGCATCGCGGCAAGGCGGTGGTGTTCGAAAACATCGAGCATTACTACGCCCGCATCGACGATCCGGAGTTGGACATCGACGCCACCTCGGTGATGGTGCTGAAGAACTGCGGGCCGCGCGGTTATCCCGGAATGGCCGAGGTCGGCAACATGCCGCTGCCGGCCAAACTGCTCAAGCTAGGCATCTCCGACATGGTGCGCATTTCGGACGCGCGCATGAGCGGCACCGCCTACGGCACCGTGGTTCTGCATGTGGCGCCGGAAGCAGCCGCAGGCGGCGCGCTGGCGCTGGTGCGCGACGGCGACCTCATCGAGCTCGACGTCGCCGGCCGCCGGTTGGAACTTTTGGTGTCGGAAGAGGAGCTCGCCATCCGCCGGCGTGACTGGAAGCCGCCGGCGTCGCCGGAGGGCGGCTACCAGAGCCTTTATGT
>NZ_RZRR01000043.1:0-13580 GCF_003998555.1 Mesorhizobium sp. M7A.F.Ca.CA.002.09.1.1
GCTCCCAGTTGCAGTAGTCATCGAAGAAACTACCGCGACCGTTGGCTATGTCGGATGCGGTGGCGCTGCGGTTCTGCATGTTGCGTTCGATGCCGGCGGCAATCGTGTCGACCCAGCCCTTGAAGGCGCCGCGAATGCAAACAGCGCCGTCACGCTGATAGTCGGCAATCGTGGACGCGCCGATCCTGGTGGCGTCGAGGGTGGCAGTCCGGGAAGCCATGGCGTTCTCCTCTTGGAATAAAGCCACTATCGCAACATCTATTCATTCGGTAAAATAATAACTATCGATCTGACATATAGAGTGCCTCTATGAGTGTGACTTTCACGCAGCTGCGCTATCTGGTTGCCGTGGCGCGTCACGGCAGCGTCACCGGCGCGGCAAGGATGCTGAACGTCTCTCAGCCGTCGATCTCGGTGGCCATCGACGCGGTCGAAAAGAATTTCGGCCAGAAACTGTTCGTCCGCCAGCGGGGAAGCGGCGTGTCGCCGACATCGTTCGGCCGCGCCGTCGTGGCCAAGGCAAGGCAGGTTCTCACCGAAACGGAGGAACTCATCGGCCTGGGTTCAAGCAAATCGGCTGTCAGCGGCGAGTTGGTGTTGGGATGCTTCGAGGATCTGGCGCCTTTCTTCGCGCCGGCTTTGATCCGCGCCTTCTCCGAACGCTATCCGGCCGTCAAGATCGTCGTTCGCGACGAGACGTTCGAGACGCTGGGTCGACGGCTGGGTGACGCGGCCATCGATCTCGGCCTGACTTATGATCTCAGCCTGCCGACGCATTTCGCCCGCATCCTGCTGCGTGAACTTCGCCCGCACGCGCTGTTGCCGGCAGGCCATGCCCTGGCGGATCGCCCGTCGGTCAGCCTTGCCGATCTGGCCGCCTATCCGCTGATCACCACCGACCAGCCGCACAGCTGGCAGCATATGCTCGACCTGTTCCGCAGCCGCGGCCTTTCGCCTGTGGCCGACATGACGACAAGCTCGTTCGAACTGCAACGGAGCATGGTCGCCAACGGCTTCGGCGTTGCGGTCAGCTACACCCGCCCGCATGGCGACCGCAGCTATGACGGGCTGCCGCTCATCTGCAAGCCGCTGTCGGATCCGCTGCCCATGCAGCGGATCCTGCTTACCTATGACACGCATCAGCGTGTGTCGAATGCAGCGCTGGCCTTCGTCGAGGTGGCCAAGGACTGGTTCGCCACCCGCGACATCTTTGCCTCGTGAAAGGCTGACGGGCGCCGCGTCTCCGCTTGCCGCTTGACGGTTTCCGCCGCTGCTGCCACTCCATGGGCATGGAAACCATCCAGTCGAAAGCGGCCCAGGGCCGTGTCGCCGATGCGCCGAACGGCCATTGGGTCTACCGCGTGCTGCCGCGCTCGATATGGCCCTATGCGCAGCTTGCGCGGTGGGACAGGCCGATAGGCTGGCAACTGCTGCTGTGGCCGTGCTGGTGGTCGGCGGCCTTGGCGGCAAGCGCCTATCCGCGTCCCGGCGACCCGCTGCTCTCACTGCTGCCGGCGCCTTTGTATCTTGTGCTGTTCCTGGTCGGGGCCATCGCCATGCGCGGCGCCGGCTGCACCTACAACGACCTCGTCGACGAGGACATCGACAACCAGGTGGAGCGCACGCGCTCGCGACCGCTGCCGTCAGGCAAGGCGACGCGCCGGCGGGCATGGCTGTTTCTCGTCCTGCAGGCCCTGGTCGGCCTCGTCGTGCTCATCCAGTTCAACAGCTTTGCCGTCCTGCTCGGCATCTGCTCACTGGCGGTCATCGCCATATATCCGTTCATGAAGCGGATAACCAACTGGCCGCAACTGGTGCTCGGCCTTGCTTTTTCCTGGGGCGCGCTGATGGGATGGGCGGTCGAGTTCGGCGATCTCGATGGGCCTGCTGTCATGCTCTATATCGGCTCGATCCTGTGGGTGATCGGCTACGACACGATCTACGCGCACCAGGACAAGGAAGATGACGCCATTGTCGGCGTGCGCTCGACGGCACGCCTGTTCGGCGACAACACCAAGGCCTGGCTGGCCGGACTTTATGGCGGCGCGCTGATCTGCTTCGCCATCGCCTTCGCGTCGGCGCAGGCGCCGGTGGTGGCGCTGGCCGGGCTGATCGCCGCCGGCACCCATATGGCGCGGCAGATCGCCGTGTTGGACATCGACAATCCGGACCAATGCCTGCGCCTGTTCAGGTCGAACAACCAGGTCGGCTGGCTGATCTTCCTCGGCCTGATCGGCGGCGCTGTGTGGGTGGCTCTGAAGCCGCTGGTTTAGCGGGCTTTTTCCCTTCTCCCCTTGTGGGAGAAGGTGGATTGGCGCGCAGCGCCAAGACGGTTGAGGGGTGCTGGACGGAGTGCCGGCGTTGCCAAGCTGGAACACCCCTCATCCGACCGAGCTTCGCTCGGCCACCTTCTCCCACAGGGGGAGAAGGAAGAACCTTCCTACTCCCGCGAAATAATCTCCTGGCCGTCGACGACCAGCCTGAGACCGAGGTCGCCAGCTCTGCGGCGAGCGAGGAAACGCGGGCGGCGCGTGTTCGAAATCCGCCCCTTGCGCCGATCCTGCGGCGGCAGCGTCTTGATGGCGGCGCCGAGCGATTCTTCCAGGGTGCGGGCAACGCCGTCCGATTCGATGAGCAGCATCGGCAGGCGGTAAGCGTCGGCCCAGGCGCGCCAGTCGGCTGCGACATCGTCGAGATCGTCGGCCACCAGCAGCGGCACCGACAGCATCGGGTCGTTGTGCAGGAGTTCCAGGGTCACCGTGACATTGCCGTCCGGATCCTCCATGGCGCGGGCGGCAACGCCGCGGAACGCATTGGAAGGCAGAACGATGATCGCGGGCAGGCCGCTCATCTCGAGCAAGCGGCGGATCACGGCGCCGCGCTGGTCGATGGTGAAGGTTACATCGCCGTAGTCGTCGCGAGTCGCGTAGCTCACCACTTGCGGCAGGCGGAATGGGTCGAGACGCATGTTGCGTCCCGCCCAGACTGGCTTCAGTCCGGTGTTCATAGAGTGGCCTTCCTGTCTGTCTCCTGAGAGCCGGTGTCCGGTTCTCTCCGGGCCGGTTTTTCCAGCCTCGTTTGTATGGAGACAGTAGCGCGGGCTCCTTACCGCCCCGCTTAAGAAAGTCGGTTAAATTTTGCTGATCTCAGGGATGGTTATCGGAATCCCACCAGCCACAAGATGTCGAAAGGATCAGATAACCTTACCCGGATTCATGATGCCGGCCGGGTCGAAAGCGGCCTTCACCCTTCGCATCAGATCGATCGCCATCGGCGGCGCGGTGGCGATCAGTTCGTCGCGCTTCAACTGGCCGATGCCATGCTCGGCCGAGATCGAACCGTGCAGGCTGCGCACCACATCGTGCACCGCCTTGTTCATGGGGTGATAGAGAGCGAGGAACGCCTCATCGTCGCCGTCGACGGGCCGGGAAATGTTGTAGTGGAGATTGCCGTCGCCCATATGGCCGAAGCAGACCACGCGCGCGCCGGCGCTCACCGACGCCACCGCGCCGGCGGCTTCTTCGATGAAACGCGGGATCGAGGCGATAGGCACCGAAATGTCGTGCTTGATCGAGGCCCCCTCCGGTTTCTGCGCCTCGGGCAGCAGCTCGCGGAAATTCCAGAAGGCATCGCCCTGCGCGAGACTCGCGGCAATGACGGCGTCGCCGACGAATTCCTGTTCGAGGCCAGCCGAGAGCACATCCTCGATCAACGCTCGCGAATCTTCCGACGAACGGCCTGATGAAATCTGCATCAGCACGTACCACGGCCAGTCCTCGATCAGCGGCCGCACCACACCCTGGGCATGCGCCAGGGTGAAATCATATGGCCGCCTGCCGATCAGTTCGAAAGCGGTGAGTGCTGCCCCGGCACGGTCCATGGCCAGGCCGAACAGCGAAAGTGCCGCCTCGGGCGACGACAGGCCGACGAAGGCGACTTCGCGCCCCTTCGGCTTCGGGAACAGCTTCAGCACGGCGGCGGTGATGACGCCGAGCGTGCCTTCGGCGCCGACGAACAGGTTTTTTAGATCGTAGCCGGTGTTGTCCTTCTTCAGCTTGCGCAGGTCGTCGAACACCTCGCCGGTCGGCAGCACCACCTCGACACCGAGGCAAAGTTCACGCGCATTGCCGTAGGCAAGCACGCCGGTGCCGCCGGCATTGGAGGAAAGATTGCCCCCGATCTGGCAGGAGCCTTGCGCGGCCAGCGACAGCGGGAACAGCCGGTCGGCGGCGTCGGCTGCCTCCTGCAGCGTCTGCAGGATGACACCGGCCTCGACCGTCACCGTGTTGGACAGGACGTCGATCTCGCGGATGCGGTTCAGCCGCGACAGCGACAGGACGATTTCGCGCCCGGACCTGTCCGGCACCTGCGCGCCGACCAGCCCGGTGTTGCCGCTTTGCGGCACGATCGGCGTTCCCGTCTCGGTCGCCAGCCGCATGATCCGGCTGACCTCGTCGAGGCTGCCCGGCCGCAGCACCAGCGACGTCGCGCCGTGCCAGAGCCCACGTCGCTCAATGAGGTAGGGCGCGATGTCCTGCTGATCACGCAGCGCATATCTGTCGCCGACGATCGCAGCGAAGCGATCGATGAGGGCGGGATCGAGTGTCTCTGTGATTTCGATCATGGGGGAAACTATGTTGCGGGTTGCGTGATGTCACGAGGGGCGGCTGCACGCGACAGCCGATCGTTGATCGCTTCGCCGAGCCCGTCGCAGGGAATAGGCTCGACGGCGATGGTGCGCGCGCCGCTGCGGTCGAGTGCCTGCATACAGGCGAACAGATTGCTCGCCGCTTCGCGCAGGTCACCGGTTTCGGACAAATTGAGGAAGGCTTCGGCGCGGTGCCAGCCTTGTGCCCTCTGGCCGCCGAAGCCGAGCAAAGCCTCGCCCTCGCCGACCGTGCCGGCATTGAGCCGCATCGCGGCACCTGGCGCATAGTGCGAGGCAAGCATGCCCGGCGCCTCGATACTGGCGGTGCCGCCGCGCAACAATTCCATGCCGATGGCGGCCTCGATCTCCTCGGCAGCGATGCCGCCGGGCCTCAGCAGCCGCATTCTTTCCCCCTCGGCCTTGAGAATCGTCGATTCCAGCCCGACCGGGGTTGCGCCGCCATCGACCACCAGCTTTATCCGCGCACCGAGATCGGCTGCCACCGCTTGCGCGGTCGTTGCGCTGATCCTGCCGGATGAATTGGCGCTGGGCGCGGCAAGCGGGCGGCCGAGCCTGGCGATCAGATCGCCGCCAAAGCCCCTCGGCATGCGCAAGGCGATTGTATCGAGCCCGGCGGTGACGAGCGGATGGATGCCGTTGCCGGGCCGTTGCGGCAGCACCAGCGTCAGCGGACCGGGCCAGAACGCGCGCGCGAGTTTCTTCGACAGCGGATCGAACAGCGCGAGGCGCTCGGCCATCGCCATGTCGGCGACATGGGCGATCAGCGGGTTGAAGCGCGGCCGCCCCTTGGCTTCGAAGATGCGCGCGACGCCGATGCCGTTGGTCGCGTCGCCAGCCAGCCCGTAGACGGTTTCCGTCGGGATGGCGACGACATCGCCCTCCCTGAGCAGCGCCAGCGCCCGCTCCAGCGCCTCGCCCGAGCCAAGTATTTCAGCCACTCTCGTCACCTCACAGATGCGGGGTGCGTAGTACGATGGCGGCCATTGGGCAAGTCGGCTGTTGGGTAACCGTTTGTTGGCGAGCAGGAGCATTGGCGATTTATCAATCCCTAAAATGCTATGGTTCCACGAAAGCCGGCATCAATTCCGGCCTGCTATCGAACAGCTTCTGGGCAAAGGGGAGCGACATCAGTGTCTGCGCGTATCCTGCTGGGTATCATTCTTGCTGTTGCGGCCGGCGAAGCCCAGGCGTCATCCCTGGTTTTTCCAGGCACGCCATCCTCCACACCATCGATCGTCAGGATCGGCGCTCCCAACCAGCCTGGAATCGTCGATGCGGTCAACACCAGCGATGCGCGGTCGGTGATGGCAGTAGGGGAAGCGCCGCCCGACGTCACCGATGAAAAGGTAGCGGCGATCCCGGACAAGCCCGCGACCGGACACGGCTTCCAGCCAGGCCCGATGGTCATCCGTGGCGGCGTTACCGGTCCCGATTTCCCGGCACCCGCGCCAACCGCTGCACCAGCGACCGGTGCCGCGCCGGCCGCTGGCACCGCGCCGGCAACGGCCACCGCTTCCGCTGCCCCCTCAGGGAACGCCGAGAACAAACCCGCCCCGCCGAGCGCTCCGGCCCCGGCAGCAGGGCAGCGCATGCCTCCCAACGGCTACACCAAGTAGCCTCGGCTCAAAGACAGCCGACATCGATGGCGTGACTTGACGGCGATCTGGCGCCCGGCGCACCATTGCCAGGCAGTCCCCGTTCCAGGCATTTCTGGCAGACGGGATTTCATCACTAGGGGTAAAGGGGGGGCCATGAGAAAATCTGGAATCGTAACCGGAGCAGGCCTATTGCTGGCGTCACTGCTTGGCGTCGTCGCGGCTCATGCCGACGACATGCTGGGATCCTATGTCGCGCGCATTTCCGATCGCGACCATCAGGCGAGTGACGGCTATGCGCTGGACAATGCCGCGCAGATGGTGCGGCAGGACCGCGCCAACTGGCACAAATTCCACCGCCGTGACAGCGACGACGAGGCTGATGGCTGGTTCAGGACCAACGACCAGCGCGCCGACCTGCAGCGCATGCTGGAACGCGGCGGCGCGATGAGTTCCTCGACCAAGCGCGCCATCGTCAATGGCGAACCGCTGATCCAGGTCGACGTCTACGAAAACAGCGTGCGCGTCAGCATTCTCGAGAACTGACGGGCCGTCGCCGGGGCGGCTGACAGTCGGCTTCGGGGACGGCTGATAGCAAAAGGCGGCGCCTCGGCGCCGCCTTGCCATCGATAGACTCGGCGGCTGAAAAGATCAGGCCGCTTCTTCCTTGTCGTCGTCTTCTTCTTCGGACTCGTCGCCTTCAGCCTTCACGCTGTCCTCGGCGTCGTCTTCGTCCTCGTCTTCATCTTCGTCGTCATCCGAGAGCGTGGCAGCTTCGGTGGACTCTTCGCCTTCTTCATCGTCGCCGTCTTCGTCGTCATCAGACAGGTCAGCGGCTTCGATCGCTGCGGCGGCGGCATGATCGAGAATGGTTTCGGAAGCGGATTCAAGCGCCTCGGCGGGAGTTTCTTCTGTCACTTCGATTTCGTGATCGGAATTCATGGAAGCCTCCGTGGGGTTGGGGAACATGTCCCTTTTGCCACGGAGAGATCATCGCCATATGACTGTAAGCCGGCTCGAACGGCCGGTAGCAGAGAATATTTTCTTCGCCTTAACCTGCGATCCTGGAGAAATCCGCGACCTGACCGGTGGCCGTGCGGATGCGGGCGAGCAGCGCCAGGCGGTTGGCACGCACCGCCTGATCCTCATCGTTTACAAGAACATGCTCAAAGAATGAATCAACCGGCTCGCGCAACACGCTAAGCGCCAGCAAGGCGCCGGAAAAATCATCGTTTTGAATCGCTTCGCCGGCTTGCTTCTCAGCCTGGTTCACCGCCGCAAACAGCGATTTCTCGGTATCCGCGCGAAACAGCGCCGGCTCAACGGTTTCGGCGACCGCCGTTTTCTTTTTCTCCTCGGCAGCCAGAATGTTGGCCGCGCGCTTAGTGCCGGCGAGCAGGTTCTTGCCGTCCTCGGTGTCGAGGAAGGCGCCGAGCGCCTCGACGCGGCGGACGATCTGCAAGAGGTCGTCGGACTGCGGCGTGATGACGGCATCGATGAGATCGTGCCGGGCGCCCTGATCGCGGAGGTAGACTTTCAGGCGGTCGTGGAAGAAGGACAGAAGGTCAGACGCTTTCCCGACGATGGCTGCCAGCGCCAGTCGAATATCATTCTCGACCAATATTCTAACCACACCCAGCGCCGCTCTACGCAGCGCATAGGGATCCTTCGACCCAGTCGGCTTTTCGTCGATTGCCCAGAAACCGACCAGCGTATCGAGCTTATCGGCAAGCGCCACTGTGATCGAAACCGGATCGCTCGATACGCGATCGGACGGGCCTTGCGGCTTGTAGTGTTCCTCCGCTGCAGCGGCGACCGATGCATGCTCGCCCTGAAGCAGCGCATATTTGCGGCCCATGGCGCCTTGCAGTTCCGGGAACTCGCCGACGACTTCGGTGGTGAGATCTGCCTTGGCCAAGACGGCAGCGCGGCGCGCGAGTGCGGGATCGGCGCCGACTGTCGGAGCCAGTTCTTCCGCCAATCGCTTGATCCGCTCCACCCGTTCGCCCTGCGTGCCGAGCTTGGCGTGGAAAGTCACGCCGAGATGGTCGAGGCGGGCCATGCGCTGGTCGAGAGGCTTCTTGAGATCAAGCCCGAATTTTTCCGCCGATGCCTCGAGCTCAGCCAGGTCAGGCAAATCGCCCTGGTCGGTCGTCCAGAAATAAAGCGCGTCGGACAGACGGGCGCGCACCACCTTGCCGTTGCCGTGGGCGATCTCCTTGCCGCCATCCCTGGCTTCGATGTTGGCGGTTAGAATGAAGCGATTGGAAAGCGCGTCGTCGACACCCTGCGGCCGCGTCACAAAGCACTTCTGGTTGGCGCGGATGGTCAGTCGGATCACTTCGGCTGGAATGGCAAGGAATGCCTCCTCGAACTCGCCCATCAGCACGACCGGCCATTCGACCAGTCCGGACACCTCCTCCAGCAGCCCTTCGTCCTCGACCAGATCGAGCCCGTTGGCGAAGGCGAGATTGCGGGCGTCGGCAAGGATGATCTCCTTGCGGCGGTCGGCATCGAGCACGACCTTGGCCGCTTCCAGTTTGGAAACATAGTCGTCGAAGCGGCGCACCATGATCGCATCAGGCGCATGGAAGCGGTGGCCATAGGTGATGTTGCCGGAGCGGATGCCGTCGATCTCGAAATCGACCACGACCGGCTCCTCTGTCTCCGGGCCGAACGTGCACAGGATCGATTGCAGCGGGCGCACCCAGCGCAATGAACCTGGCTTGGCCGAGGCCGGCCCCCAGCGCATCGATTTCGGCCACGGGAAATTGCGGATGATATCAGGCACCAGGTCCGCGATGATCTGTTCGGCCGCCCTGCCCGGCTTCGAAATGTGGGCGACATAAAAATCGCCCTTCTTCGGATCGGAATGGACATGCGCCTCGGCGATCGAGGAAAGTCCGGCCTTGCGCAGGAAGCCCTGGACCGCCTGTTCGGGCGCCGATGTCGAAGGCCCCTTGATCTCTTCGTTTATATCCTTCGAGCGCGCGGTGAGACCCCTGATGTCGAGGGTCAGCCGCCGCGGCGTCCAGTACTCGCGCGCCGCCTCATAGGTCAGCCCCGCCTCGACCAGGCCGTCAGTCAGCATCTTCCTGAGATCGCCAGCCGCCTTGCGCTGCATGCGGGCGGGAATCTCTTCCGAGCGGAGTTCTAGAAGCAGGTCAGGCATGGATGGGGCTCACGCGGCAAAATGGTCCGGGCGGGGGCATAGCAACTCGGCTGGCCGCTGTCACCCTTTCCGCACGGGGATCGCCGATTTGCGCCCGTTTCCAGAAATTTTGGCCATCCTGTCGGGACGAGACCGCGCCACCCGTCCTTGGATCAAAGATTTCCATGAACCGAACGCAGCGCTGAAGCGACCCACGCTCAGGCAGGGAACATTTGGCTCAACGACCATGAAAACGGCATCCAGACTTCTGCAGATCCTCGCACTCGGCGCCTGCTTCACCGCGCAGGCTCACGGTGCCTTCTCGATGCCGGGCGTTCGACAGGCATTGCGCACAATCGACGGTGCCAGCAGCCAGAACATACTGCCGATCAAAGCTTCCTTCGAGATGATGAAGCGGGCCTGAGACTCAGGCCGCCAGGCCACCCGCCTGCGTCTTCAAAAACGCCTCACCGCAGGCCTTCGCCAGATTGCGCACCCGCAGGATGTAGCTCTGCCGTTCGGTGACCGAAATCACGCCGCGCGCGTCAAGCAGGTTGAAGACATGGCTGGCCTTGATGCACTGATCATAGGCCGGGAAAACCATGCGGTGCATCGGCAGATTGTCGTTCGATGCCGGCGCGCCGGCATCGAGCAGCGCCTTGCATTCGGTCTCGGCGTCCTCGAAGTGGCGCAGAAGCATCGCCGTGTTGGCGTGTTCGAAATTGTGGCGCGAATATTCCTGCTCGGCCTGCAGGAAGACATCGCCATAGGTGACCTTGTCGGCGCCTTCCCGGCCGTTGAAATTGAGGTCGTAGACATTGTCGACGCCCTGCACATACATGGCCAGCCGCTCCAGCCCGTAGGTGAGTTCGCCGGCCACCGGTGCGCATTCGATACCGCAGACCTGCTGGAAATAGGTGAACTGCGAGACTTCCATGCCGTCGCACCAGCATTCCCAGCCGAGACCCCAGGCGCCCAGCGTCGGGCTTTCCCAATCATCCTCGACGAAGCGGATGTCGTGCAGCAGCGGATCGACGCCGATCGCCGCCAGCGAGCCGAGATAGAGTTCCTGCAAGTTGGGCGGGTTCGGCTTCAGGATCACCTGGTACTGGTAATAATGCTGCAGCCGGTTCGGGTTCTCGCCATAACGCCCGTCCTTGGGGCGGCGCGAGGGCTGGACATAGGCAGCGTTCCAGCGTTTCGGGCCGAGCGCGCGCAGCGTCGTTGCCGGATGAAAGGTGCCGGCGCCGACTTCCATGTCGTAGGGTTGCAGGATGACGCAGCCATAGGCCGCCCAATAGTTGTGCAAGGTCAGGATCAGCCCCTGGAACGAGCGGCTGGGATGCATATGGGCGGGGATTTCAATTGTCACGGGTGGCCTCGACAGCACAGGCTAGCTTGCCGGCACGTCCTAGAGACACGGCGGCGAAGCGTCAAGCAAAGCACGACGATGCGGTTGCGCCGACATTATGGAGCTGGCCCATTGCCCATCTCTCGGGCCTGCGCTCTGTTCGCCTGTGCAGCAACGACAACAGGTTTCAGCCATGCCCAGCCCGATCGTCATCCGCCCCGTTGCGCGACAGGATTTCGAGCAATGGCTGCCGCTGTGGGACGGCTACAATGCATTTTATGGCCGCTCGGGCGAAACGGCCCTGCCGGGTGAGATTACCCAGATGACATGGTCGCGTTTCTTCGATGCCTATGAGCCGGTCCACGCGCTGGTGGCCGAAAGCGAGGGACGGCTTCTCGGCCTCGTGCATTATCTCTTCCATCGCAGCACCACGGCGATCGCGCCGAATTGCTATCTGCAGGACCTTTTCACCACGCAGGCATCGCGTGGCAAAGGCATCGGACGGGCGCTGATCGAGGGCGTCTACGAGCGTGCCCAGGCGGCCGGCTCAGGCCGGGTATACTGGCTGACGCATGAGACCAATCACACGGCGATGAAGCTTTACGACAAGGTCGCCGAACACTCCGGCTTTGTCGTCTATCGCAAGCTCTTCTGAGGCAGCCAACCGAATACGCGGTTCAAACGAAAACGGGACTTCTGAAAAGAGCCCCGTTTGCGTTGAATTCAAATGGCTGACTTCATCCCTTCGGGGCGGGCACCGGCTCCGGCTTGACCTTCGGGGTCTCCTGCGCCGTGTTGGATTCGATCGGCGGCAGGCCCTTCATCAGCTTCTGCTGCAAGTTGGCCAGCACATCGGGATCCGGCTTCAGGTCGCGAGCCTGGTTCCACTGGAAGGTGGCTTCCAGCTTGCGGCCGACGCGCCAGTAGGCGTCGCCGAGGTGATCGTTGAGAACCGGATCTTCCGGCTTAAGCGACACGGCGCGTTCCATTTCGCGCACCGCGTCATCGAACCTGCCGAGGCGGAAATAGGCCCAACCCAGCGAATCGACGATGTAACCGTCGCTCGGCCTGAGGTCGACGGCCTTTTGAATCATCGCCAGCCCTTCCTTGAGATTCATGTTCATGTCGACCCAGGAATAGCCGAGATAATTCAGCACCTGCGGCTGGTCGGGGAACAGTTCCAGCGCCTTGCGGAAGTTCGGCTCGGCCTTGGGCCATTCCTTCAGGCGCTCATAGGCGATGCCGCGCTGGTAGAAGATGTTCCAGTTGGCTGCGGTCGGCGTCTTCAGCGCCTCGACAGCCTTGTCGTAGAGTGTGGCGGCCGAACGGAAATCCTCCTTCGAGGAATAGACGCCACCGAGCGCCAGATAGGCGCGCATGTCATTGGGATGGGCGTCGACGAAAGCCTTCAGATGAGTGATCGCTTCTTCGTGACGGTCGAGATCGGCAAGGTTGAGGCCGAGCTGCAGGTCCGAAAGCTCCTTCAGCGGCGAACCGGCGGGGATCCGGCGATAGAGCGCGATGGCGCCTTCGCCGTCCTTCAATTGCTCGGACACGGCAGCGAGTTGCACAAGGGCAGCGTCGCTATCAGGCTTCAAAGCAAGCGCATATTGCAGATAGAGGCGCACGAAGGGCTCGCCGCCGCCACGGTTGAGCGCGGTGGCGAGGTCGAGCAGGATTTCGGAGGCGCCATCGGATGGGCCGGCCACCAGGGGCGCAATCTTGTCGCCTTTTGCAATTCGGTCGCGCAAGGCGACGATTTCCAGCTTGCCAGGCGAAAACGCCTCGGCCTGATCGAGCACCGACAGCGCCTTGGTCTTGTCGCCCTTGCGGGCCAGGAACGAGGCGTAGGCCTGGGCGTTGCGCATCCAGGTTTCGGGAGCGGCACCACCGGCGGCGGTATCCTGCATGGTCGCGGCGTAGATCGCCTCGGCCTTTTCGGGCATGCCGGATGCATCAGCGATCAGGGCGCGGTGGAACGACTTGAACAGGCCGAACCAATCCGGCCCCTGCAGCTTGTCGATGGACGCCATCGCATCGGCAGGCTCGCCGGCGCCTTGCTGCGCCCAGCCGGACATCACCCCGGAGATCAGCCGGTCGAGATCGGATTCCAGCGACAGCTTGAGCCAGTACTGCGCCTTGGTGAAATCCTTCTTGTGGAAGGAATCGACGGCGAGCGCCAGCCGAGAGAAACGCTCGATGTCAGGCACTTCCTTGAGCTTGTCGGCATAGACCAGGGATTCGTCGAAGCGCCCTTGCGCGATCAGCGACAGCATCAGGCTCTGCTGCAGGCCGGTGTCGCTCGGGTCGAAGGCCAATGCTTGCTTGTAGTAGGCGATGGCGCTGTCGAGGTCGTTATCGCCTTCGGCGATCCGGGCTGCCAGATAGGCGCCCGAAAACGACGTGATCTTGACCGGTTCGGTGGTTTGCTTGGCATAGGCCGGCAAAGCCGAGATCGCCATGCCTGTCACAATTGCCAGCCTTGTCAGCCAGCGCGCACGTCCTTGCCGCATCGTATCCCTTTCAGCCAGGCGCCATCTCCGCGTCAGCGGGATCGGCGTAGACTCGATCTTTCCAGGCAAAGCATGGCCTTTTTGGGGTCGCGCTTCAATCCGCCTCGAATTCACAATCCGGGCACCCGATTAACAAATCATGGCGACAGGCACCAATTTTCCGCTCTTGGGATTTCGGCCATGGCCCTACGCGGCGCCGAATATATCACAGATTCGACGCTGAGGCTCCGCTTCGACCGCCAAGGCTCGGGCCAATATCAGCCCTTGCCTGGCGAGGCAGACCGTTGCACCAGCGTGTCGC
>NZ_RZRR01000440.1:0-4519 GCF_003998555.1 Mesorhizobium sp. M7A.F.Ca.CA.002.09.1.1
CCGTTGAGCAGCGCCAGGCCCTCCTTGGCGCCCAGTGTCACCGGTTCCAGGCCATGCGAGACGAAGGCGACCTTGGCCGGGAAACGGCCATGTGGGGTAAAACATTCGCCGACGCCGATCATCACCGCCGTCATGTGCGATAGCGGGGCAAGGTCGCCGGAGGCGCCGACCGAACCTTGCGCCGGCACCACCGGGATGACGTCGTTGGCCAGCATCGCTTCCAGCAACTCGATGGTTTGCGGCCGCACACCCGACGCGCCCTGCGCCAGGCTGGCGAGCTTCAGCGCCATCATCAGCCGGCAAACGGCAACCGGCATCGGCTCGCCGACGCCGGCGGCGTGCGACAGGACGATGTTGCGCTGCAAGGTCTCGAGATCCTCGGCCGGGATGCGGACGCTGGCCAGTTTGCCGAAGCCGGTGTTGATGCCATAGACCGGCTCGCCCTTGGCGACTATCCTAGCGACGGCCTCGGCGCTCGCCTTGATTTTCGGCCGGCAGGCATCGTCCAGCTTGGGCACGGCGCCACGATAGATGGCGCGCCAGTCGGCCAGCGTCGCATTGCCGGGTTTCAGGGTCAGTTCGGTCATTGTCCTCTCCAGATGCGGGCATGCAGCGGGTTGAAGCCCATGCGGTAGACGAGTTCGGCGGGGCGCTCGATGTTCCAGATCGCCAGGTCGGCGGATTTTCCGGCTTCCAGCGTGCCGGTTTCTCCCAGCAAACCAAGCGCGCGGGCCGCCTCCCGGGTGACGCCGGCAATGCATTCATCGACGGTCAGGCCGAACAGGGTCGCGGCCATGTTCATGGTCAGAAGCAGTGAGGTCAGCGGCGAAGTGCCGGGATTGTTGTCGGTGGCGACAGCCATCCTGACGCCGTGCTGGCGAAACAAGCCGATCGGCGGCTTCTTGGTTTCGCGAATGAAATAGTAGGCGCCGGGCAGGATCGTCGCCACGGTTCCGGCCTTGGCCATCGCCGCTGCACCTGCCTCATCGGTGTATTCGAGATGGTCGGCCGACAGCGCACCGTAACGGGCGGCGAGTTCGGCGCCATGCAAATTGGACAGTTGGTCGGCATGAAGCTTGACCGGCAGGCCGGCCGCCTTTGCAGCATCGAAGACGCGCGCCATCTGTTCCGGCGAAAAGGCGATGCCCTCGCAGAAACCGTCGACGGCATCGGCCAGCCCCTCGGCGGCAACCGCCGGGAGAATTTCCTTGGCGACCAGATCGATAAAGGCGTCCTTGTCACCCTTGGCTTCCGGCGGCAGCGCGTGGGCGCCGAGGAAGGTCGTGCGGATCGTCACCGGCCGCTGGTTGCCCAGCCGCCGTGCGGCACGCAGCGACTTCTTCTCGTTTTCGAGGTCCAGGCCGTAGCCTGATTTTACCTCCACGGTGGTTACGCCCTCGGCAATCAGCGCATCGAGGCGTGGCAGTGATTGGGTGACCAGTTCGCTCTCGCTGGCGGCGCGCAGCGACTTGACCGAGGAGACTATGCCGCCACCAGCCCGGGCGACCTCTTCATAAGTGGCGCCGGCCAGCCGCATCTCGAATTCGTTGGCGCGGTTGCCGGCATGGACCAGATGGGTGTGGCAGTCGATCAGGCCGGGTGTGATCCAGCGGCCCTCGCAATCAACCGTCTCGGCGCCCTGGGCAAGTGTCGGGGGCAGCTCCGACTCGGGGCCGGCATAAACAATGCGGCCGTCACGCGCAGCGACCGCGCCATGTTCGACGACGCCAAGTCCGGCAGACCCGTCGGCCATTGTCGTCAGCCGCGCATTGCGCCACAGACGAAGATCCCCTGCCCGGCTTTTGCTCTTTGCAGCCATCATCTTTTCCGTTTCAATCGATGACGATTATGTATATACATATTGAAACGCACTGCAAGTGCCTTCATCGCATGAGACACAGAGAACCGGAGAGAAAAGTGGCAGCGATCTTTGCGGAACAGGCGCTCCTTCCCGATGGCTGGCGCGAAAATGTGCGGCTTACCCTGGCCGAGGGACGCATCACAGCCGTTCAGCCTGGCGCTGCTGCGGCAGCCGGCGACGAACGTCACGCGATCCTGTTGCCCGGCATGCCCAATTTGCACAGCCACGCCTTCCAGCGCGGCATGGCCGGCCTTGCCGAGCTTCGCGGCCCCTCCGCCGACAGTTTCTGGAGCTGGCGCGAGGTGATGTACCGTTTCGCCCTGTCGATGACGCCCGATCAGGTCGAGGCGGTTGCCGCACAACTCTATGTCGAGATGCTGGAGGCCGGTTTTTCCCGCGTCGGCGAATTTCACTATCTGCATCACGACCGCGATGGAAAACCCTACGCCAACCTCGCCGAGATGGCCGAGCGCATTGCGGCCGCGGCCGGCGAGGCAGGCATCGGCCTGACGCTTTTGCCGGTGTTTTATGCGCACTCGTCTTTCGGCGGTGCCGCACCAAACGAAGGCCAGCGGCGATTCATCAACGATGTGAATCGATTCTCGCGGCTTGTTGAGAAATGCCGCGAATCGGTTCGCGCGTTGGATCAGGCTGTTGTCGGCGTCGCTCCGCACAGCCTTCGCGCCGCGACACCGGAAGAACTGATTGACGTGACTGCCCTGGCGCCGGACGGGCCTATCCACATCCACATTGCCGAGCAGGTGAAAGAAGTCGAGGATTGCCTTGCCTGGTCGGGCGCGCGGCCGGTCGAATTTCTGCTGGCCAATGCCAAAGTCGACAAGCGCTGGTGCCTGATCCACGCCACCCACATGACCGATGCTGAAACCGTTGCCATGGCCAAAAGCGGTGCCATCGCCGGCCTATGCCCGATCACCGAGGCCAATCTCGGTGACGGCACTTTTGCCGCGCCGCTGTTCAGGGAACATGGCGGCCGCTATGGCGTCGGCTCCGATTCCAATGTGCTCATCGGCCTGCCCGACGAGTTGCGCCAGCTCGAATATTCGCAGCGCCTCGCCCACCGCGCCCGCAATGTGCTGGCGGTCGCAGGCGGCTCGACCGGCCGCGCACTGTTCGACGCCGCGCTCGACGGTGGCAGCGTCGCGCTTGGCGCCGGTGCTTCCGCGATCGCCGCCGGCGCATCCGCCGATCTTGTCTCGCTCGATCCCAAAAATCCCTCGCTGGCCGGCAAGAGTGGCGACGCGATCCTCGACGCCTGGATCTTCGCCAATGGCAGCAAGGTCGACTGCGTCTGGGTGCATGGCCGCAAACAGGTCAGCGGCGGCAGGCATGTGAAGCGAGAGGCCATCGCTGAGCGTTTTCGCAACGTGATGACGGCGCTTTCGGCATGAGCATGGCCGGTACAGTGGAGGCGGAAGGCGGCGGCTCGCTGCACCAGCGCATCCTCTCCGACATCAGCGAGAAAATCCTGTCCGGCGCCTGGGCGCCCGGTCATCGCATCCCGTTCGAGCATGAGTTGAGCGTGCAATACAATTGCTCGCGCATGACGGTGAACAAGGCGCTGTCGCAGCTTGCCAAGGCCGGACTGATCGAGCGCCGCCGCCGCTCAGGCAGCTTTGTGCGCCGGCCGCAGTCGCAGGCCGCGGTGCTGGAAATCCACGATATCCGCATCGAGGTCGAAGCGCTCGGCCTGCCCTATCGCTACGAGCGCGTCGCCCGACACAAAAGGCGCAGCAGCGCCGGGGATCGCGCGCTGCTGGAACTCGGCGTGGCCGGACCGGTGCTGGCGCTGGAGTGCGGTCATTTCGCCGGCGAGCGGCCGTTCGCGCATGAACAGCGGCTGATCAATCTCACCGCCGTGCCCGAGGCAGCGGACGAGGAATTCGTGGCCACCGCACCAGGACCATGGCTGATTGGCCGCGTGCCGTGGAGCGAAGCCGAGCACCGGATTCGCGCTGTCGCCGCCGACAGGCATATCGCGGCTGCACTCGATATAGAAACCGGTGCGCCCTGCTTGGTGGTCGAGCGACGGACGTGGAGCGCCGAGCACCCGGTCACCCATGTGCGCTTCACCTACGCGGCCGAGAGCCACACGCTGGTGGCGAGGTTCAGGCCGCAGGGGTGAGGCTGATCTCCCCCCACGTGGGGGGAGATTGGCAGCTTCAACGCCTCAAATCGCAGCGGTAATAATAATCTCGACCAGATATTCCGGGGCGGCGAGCTTTGCTTCGCCGGTGGCGCGGGCTGGCGTGTTGCCCTGCGGCACCCACTTGTCCCATTCCGCGTTCATCTCGGCAAAGGTGCTCATGTCGGCCAGCCAGATGATCGCCTGCAGGATCTTGGTCTTGTCGGAGCCAGCCTTGGCCAGCAATTCGTCGACAGCCGCCAGGATGTCCCTGGTCTGCGAAGCGACATTGCCGGTTGGCTGGCCGACCTGACCAGCCAGATAGACGGTATTGCCATGGATGACGATCTGGCTCATGCGCGGGCCGACATCGATGCGACGAATGCTCATTGGATGGTTCCTTCCTGTGGCGGTTGCGCTTCTTTAGAGTCGCGACCGGCTTGGGGCAAGGTCGCCAGGTCGAATCCCCTTGGGCCAACGGCATATGATACGCACACACGGCAAGTTGACCCTGC
>NZ_RZRR01000441.1:0-4518 GCF_003998555.1 Mesorhizobium sp. M7A.F.Ca.CA.002.09.1.1
GTCCGGGCACGCTGGCGGCGCCCGCAAGGATGGCGGTAAGCGGCGCCGGCACGGTGACATAGGGCGCTTCGAGCCAGCCCTGGCGGGACCCGGCCATGCCGCAGATGATGACGGGCAGCGCCGCTGGTGCTCCCATCGCCGCCAGATGCCCTTCGAGGATGGTCGAAAAGCCCTTTTGCTGCGCGGTGATCAGGCCGTCATCGCCGCGGCGTTCGGCAAGCATCTTGCCTTGCCCGTCGATCAGCCAGACCCGCATGCGGGTCGTGCCCCAGTCGACGGCGGCGACCGCCGGTGCGTTGCCGGCTTGGCTCACAGGAAACCTCCATCGACGATCAGCATCTGCGCCGTCAGCATGCGCGAAGCGTCCGAGGCCAGGAACAGCACCGTGCCGACGATGTCGTCGGGCTGCATCACCTGTTTTATGCACTGCTTGGCGACATGGGCGGCAAGCCCCTGTTCGGTCACCCAGAGCTCCTTCTGCCGCTCGGTGATCACCCAGCCGGGTGCGATGGCGTTGACGCGGATGCCGTCCACACCGAGCTTGCCGGCCAGCCCCTTGGTCAGACCGAGGATACCGGCCTTGGCGGCCGTGTAGGAGGGCATGTCGGGGTGGTTGATCAGATAGGACGTCGAGGTGAAGTTGATGATCGAGCCGCCGCCGGCCCGCTTCATGCCCGGCGCCACCGCTTGCGCGGTGAAGAAATGCGGCCTCAGATTAATGGCTTGGTTGTTGTCCCAGAACTCGACCGTCACGTCTTCGACGGCGTGGCGTTCGTCCCAGGCCGCATTGTTGACCAGCACGGTGACATCGCCGTGCGCCTCGGCAGCCTTCGCGGCGGACGCCCGCAGGGCCTCGACATCGCGCAAATCGGTCTTGAGGTAGAGCGGCCGGCGGCCGAATTCTTTCTCGATGCGGTCGGCAAGAGCTGTGCTTGGGCCGTCGGCGATGTCGATGAAGGCGACATTGGCGCCCTGGCGCACAAAACCCTCGGTCAGTGCCGCGCCAATTCCGGAGCCGCCGCCGGTGATCAGCACCGAGGCTCCTTCGAGGTCGGCAAAATGCGCCGATGGCATCATCGTTGTTGTCTCCCAGCGCATGACCCCGAAAATCGGATCGATTTTCGGAAAGGGATCATGCGCAAATGTTAAATGCTACAGCGTCCTTTGCGCGTCTTGAAAGACGCGCGGCGCCGTAGCGTGATCGGCGCGCATCCTAGCCACGCAAGGCGCGCGGGCAAGGGCGAACCGCCGAATTTCAGGGCTTATGTCAGACAAAACGACAATGCGCCGCACCGGATGCGCACGGCAGCACCGTCGGGGTTGGGGATCTCGGAGGACCGCCGGTCAGATCGCCTTGGCGCGCAGGGCGCCGCGGAAGGAATCGCGGAGATAGCCGAGCGTGGCGTCGGCATCGACCGGCTTGCCGAACAGATAGCCCTGTCCGCCGGCGCAGCCAAACTGGACCAGGCGATCGGCCTGCGCTTCCTGCTCGATTCCTTCGGCGACGACGTCCATGCCGAGCCCTTCGCACATTGCGAGGATAGCGCGGATGATGTGTTCCGACGGCCTGTCGTCGAGAATGGAGGAGACGAAGGCGCGATCGATCTTGAGCTTGTCGAAATGGAATTCGCGCAAGCGGCCGAGCGAGGACTGGCCGGTGCCGAAATCGTCTAGCGAGACGCGGATGCCGACGCGGCGCAGATCCTCGACGATCTGCGCGGCCGAGGCCGGGTCGTTCATCAGGCCGGTCTCGGTGATCTCGATCTCCAGCCGGCGCGGATCGAAGCCGGTGCGGTCGAGGATCGCCAGTATGTGCAGGCCGGTGTTCTGGTCGACGAGCTGCGAGGGTGACAGGTTGAACGACAGGAACAGGTCCTTCGGCCAGCTTCTGGCGGCCTCCGTCGCCTTGCGCAGCACCAGCTGCGACAACGGGCCGATGATGCCGCGCTCCTCGGCGATGGGAATGAAGACGGTCGGCGGCACGGAACCCAGGTCGCGGTCGGTCCAGCGCGCCAGCGTCTCGAAGCCGATGGTGCGGCGCGTGGCGAGATCGACGATGGGTTGGAAATGCGGCTCCACTTCGCCGGCCGAGACAGCCCGGCGCAGCGCCTGTTCGATGCGGGTGACGCGCTTGGCCGCTTCTTCCATCTCACGGGTGTAGACGACGACGCGGCCACGGCCGGAACGCTTGGCGTGGTAGAGTGCCGTCTCTGCCTTGTTGATGAGGATTTCCGTGGTCTCGTCGCCCGAATAGAACAACGAGCAGCCGACCGAGGCCGAAAGCCTGGCGGTGCGTTCGCCGACATCGTAGGGCGCCGACAGGATCTCGATCAGCATGCGCGACTTTTCGGCCGCAGCGTCCTCGCTGAATACCATCGGATAGAGAAAAGCAAATTCGTCGGCGCCGATGCGGCAGACCGTGGAATAGCCGTCCATAGAGGCGCGCAGCCGCATCGCGACCTGGATCAGGATGTCGTCGCCGGCCTTGTGGCCGAACAGATCGTTGATCGGCTTGAAGCCGTCGAGGTCGAGAATCCCGACGGTAAAGGGCGCGGGATCGTCGGCTCGGTCGGCGATCAGCCGATCGACCTTGTCGAAGAAGCGGCGATGGTTGCCAAGCCCGGTCAACGGATCGGTGAATGCCAGATCCGTGCTCTCCCTGTTTGCCTGACCGGTGCCAAACGAAGTTTGCATCGGTGTCCCTGTTTTGTGACTTCGGAATTTATTTTCAGACTGGCAGCAAACCCTTTAGGAAACGTATCGCGAAATCGATTTTCCATGGGCAACCGCGACCTGTTTCGAAGGATCGATGTGAGGTGTGCATTCGGGCTCAAGGAACAACGAGGACGCGCAGCCTGGCTCCTGTCACGGAATGACCGGCAGGGCCGAGCTTGCGACTTGCTGATGCCAATCTTCAAAAGGTCGCGATTGGCAGACGGGCAGTGAGCCTGTACAGGCAGGACAGTCGCCCATCAGAGCCGCCGGAGACCCGCCATGAAGCTGAAAATCGCCGTCCAGATGGACCACATCTCCACCGTGTCGATCGCCGGCGACACCTCGTTCGCGCTGTCGCTGGAAGCGCAGCGGCGTGGCCATGAGCTGTTCCACTACACGCCGGATCGGCTGTCGTTGCGCGACGGCAAGGTGTTTGCCCGCATTGAGGAGATGCAGGTGCGCGACGAGAAAGGCAGCCACTATTCGCTGGGCGAGAAGGTGCGCACCGATCTGTCGGAGATGGACGTCGTCCTGCTGCGCCAGGATCCGCCCTTCGACATGAACTACATCACCACCACGCACATCCTGGAGCGCATCCACCCGAAGACGCTCGTGGTCAACGACCCGGCCTGGGTGCGCAACAGCCCGGAAAAGATCTTCGTCACCGAATTTGCCGACCTGATGCCGGACACGCTGATCACCAAGGATCCACTCGAAGTTGCCGCCTTCCGCAAGGAGTTCGGCGACATCATCGTCAAGCCGCTCTACGGCAATGGCGGCGCCGGCATCTTCCATCTGCTGGAGGGCGACCGCAACCTGGCCTCGCTGCTGGAAATGTTCGGCCAGATGTTTCGCGAACCCTATATCGTGCAGCGCTATCTCAAGGACGTGCGCAAGGGCGACAAGCGCATCATCCTGATCGACGGCGAGCCGGTCGGCGCCATCAACCGGGTGCCCGCCGAACATGATTCCCGCTCCAATATGCATGTCGGCGGCCGCGCCGAAAAGACCGAGCTGACGGCGCGCGAACGCGAGATCTGCGCCCGCATCGGGCCGTCGCTGAAGGAGCGTGGCTTCATCCTGGTCGGCATCGACGTCATCGGTGACTACATGACCGAGATCAATGTCACCTCGCCGACCGGCGTGCGCGAGGTCAAACGCTTCGGCGGCGCCGACATCGCCAGCCTGTTCTGGGACGCGGTCGAGGACAAGCGCGGGTAAGCCGTTTTCATTTTGTCTTAACCATGTTCCGTTTTTGCAACCGCGCTCAATTCGGCTGCAACCCACGCGCTCACATGTTCCCGTAATGTTCTTGATTTGACCGAGGATTTGTGATTGTCTGCCCGTGGGGCCATTTCTTGGCCATCGCGTGGGTTGTGGCCTGGGGGCAAAGAAATGGTGGCGCGGGTTCGCACGGTCGCTTTCCAGGGCATCGAGGCCGTGCCGGTCGATGTGCAGGTGATGATCGCGCCCGGCAAGGTCAACATGCACATCGTCGGCCTGGGCGACAAGGCGGTGGCCGAAAGCCGCGAGCGGGTGCAGGCCGCACTGCATGCTTCAGGCCTGTCGATGCCGTCGAAGAAGGTCACGGTCAATCTGGCGCCGGCCGACCTGCCGAAGGAAGGCAGTCACTACGACCTGCCGATCGCGCTTGGCCTGATGGCTGCCCTTGGCGCCATTCCGGGCGACATGCTGGCCGGCTATGTCGTACTTGGAGAATTGTCGCTCGACGGCACGATTGCCGCGGTCGCCGGCGCCTTGCCGGCGGCGATCGCCGCCAATGCCGAGGGCAAAGGCCTGATC
>NZ_RZRR01000442.1:0-4512 GCF_003998555.1 Mesorhizobium sp. M7A.F.Ca.CA.002.09.1.1
CATTCATTCCCATTGGTGCAACAGACCGGCACGGTTGCGAATTTGGGGTTGGACACGCCGTGCCGGCCAGTGCTGGACACCCCAGCCCGATTACGCTACCGGCACAACAGGAATCCAGCAATTAAGCCTGATGGTCTAGATCGCGAGTGCAGAGCCTGTTCTCGCGCTTCAGGGAGCCCTTTTACCACGGGCATTACTTCTCCTCCGGGCAGTCCAGCAGCTTCGCATGGCGATGCATTTCTTCGCACCCGTCCGACAAGGCGGGCTTGAACCATTCCGCTTTGTCTTTCTTCAGGCCTTCGGCACTGGTCCGCTAACCTTGCCCTGCACGCGGTCCCACAGGCAGTTGCGTCTGCCGAACTTGAAATTGAGGTTGACGGTGCCGACTTGCGGAATCGGCTGTCGTTTCCTGGAGAAAGCAAAAAGCCCGCCACCTTTCGGCAGCGGGCTTTCCAAAACTGTAACTCTCTTGGTTAATCGATAATCCCGGATGAGCTGGGCGAAGCCGTCACTGACGACAGTCGCTCACGCTTCGTGAAAACGGGCTTCTGATAGATTTTCTTCATCGACATTCCCCTTTGCCAATAATGTGTCACTCTTTGCCTTCCGCCGGGCAGCGTGTCAATCGCGCACGGCGGTATGCCGATGGCCATCACCGCCTCCACGGAAGGGACGCTGATGGCATAACTTGCCCATCGTTTTCGGGTGATTAACAAAAAGGGCAATTATATAACTGACAACCCCGCTCTTATTGGCGCTGGTTGTCAGGAAAGATCTGCCTGCGCCTTGCCCTTGCCGATAACCTTTGCTTGCCTACTGTCCCGACCATGAGAGGAGGCAAACATGGAACGGCTTTACCCGGTAGCTCTCGTGACGCTGTTTTGTAGCTTGATGATATTCGGAATGGCGGTGACGGTCGCGAGAACCCACAAGAAGACTGGCATACTGGCGCCCGCAATGACCGGCGACCCGCTCCTTGAACGAACCATCCGGGCACATGCCAACGCGGTGGAATGGTTTCCTATCTTTATGCCGTCGATGTGGCTGTTCGCGATCTACTGGAATGCCGCGTGGGCTTCCGGCCTTGGGCTGCTCTGGATGATAGGTCGGATTGCATATTTCGTAGGGTATCGCACCGCGCCCTTGAAGCGCTATCCCGGCTTCTTCGTCCAGTCGATTGCAGCCTTCGCGCTGCTTTTTGGCGCTCTGGGCCGGATCATCTATCTGATGCTCTAGGCGCTCCCCAGCCGCGGGAGAACGGCACGGTACCTCATAAGCGGAGATAGGGCGCACTCCCTCCGATCGGTGTCGGGTCGGTAATATTGCTGGACGCGTTCGAGGGGCGCCAAATGCTCATCGCCTCCTATTACATGTGGTTCGACGGCCGGCCGGCAGCCGAGCAATGAGGGGTGTACCTTCTTCACGACGCAGGTGGCCCATTCGCGGGCTCGCGACACCCTCGCCGCCGAACGCTGGCGGTTGCCCTGGCTGGCGGTTGAGAAGAATTATGCCTTTGAAGGGCTGAAGGGCCGCGTGAGCCTGCTCGACCGCAAAGCTGCCAACGACAAACGCAGTGCCCCGAAACGGACCTACATGGAACTGGCGCACCCGACAGGATTCGAACCTGTGACCTCTGCCTTCGGAGGGCAGCGCTCTATCCAGCTGAGCTACGGGTGCTTTCCGGAATCCGGAAAACGAACCAGCCGGTGAACCGGCAAGTCACGGCTTCTTAGCGGAAGCGGGCGCGGGCTTCAACGGGCAATTGGCGATTGGCGTAGCGACTTGGGCCGGGTGCGTCCAGGCTGCGGCCTACGAGGTTCCCGCCCCCGCCTTCACCGTCCGCCTTCCACGCACCGCCCGCTTCGGCTTCTTGGCGCCCGCCAGTTCGTGCATCGCGTCCAGCTGCATCTGCTGCATTTCGGCGAGCCGCGTCCATTGGCGCGAGATGAGGTAGTCGAGCTTTTCGTGCAGATGGCGCACTTCGAGCTCGGCCTTGAGGTTGACGCGGTAGTCGTTGAAGGAGCGCAGGCGGTCCTTGGACTCCTGCCGCCGCTGGCTCATCATGATGATCGGCGCCTGGATGGCGGCAATGCAGGAGAGCAGCAGGTTGAGCAGGATGAAGGGGTAGGGATCGAAGGCGCTCGACATGCCGGCGACCAGATTGATGCCGATCCACACCAGCAGCACGCTACCAAACGAGATCAGGAACCACCAACTGCCGCCGAAGGCCGCCATGTTGTCGGAGACGCGGTCGGCGAAGGTGCGGTGCTCCTCGAATTCTTCTTCCGAGTTTTCGGAAATCGTGTCCTGCCTGGCGATCGATTCGACCACCTGACGGTCGAGCTCGGAGAATTCGCCGTGCTCCTGCTGCAGCAGCTCCTCCATATAGCGCATGCGGTAGCGGCCGAGCTCGGCGCGGCTGATGCGGGCGCCGGCCGGCAGGTCGGGATGGTCCGAGCGGATGCGGTCGGCGAGGCTCGGGCGCAGCGTGTCGATGCGCACCAGATCGCGCTTGCGGAATTTGCGGCCCGATATCGCCGACGGCTTTTTCTTCGGCTTGCCACGGTGGGCGCCGGGGCCTGCCGGTTCGGAGTCCGGCACTTCGGGCGTGTCGAAGTGTTCGTCCGATACCGGATCGGCCTCCAGCTCACCGACGATCGGCGCCTCGAAATACTCGCCGCCGTCATCGTTCTGATTGTCTGCCGCCTGTTCGGACGTTTTGGGGACGGTGCTCATGGTGGGCTCCTGAGGGTGCTGGGCGACGATAGACAGAGGTGGCGGCGCATAGCCAGCGCCGGGCACGGATTTCGCAGGCCGGACAAGTGTTTTTGATCGGAGAGGCGATGTGGCTGACGGCGGCTCGCCCCTCAGGGAGGGTGGAGACGTTCGAAATTGGCCGGAGCGGGAAGAACTTGCCCGATGTTTGCGCCAATCACCCCCCTCTGTCCTGCCGGACATCTCCCCCTCAAGGGGGGAGATTGGCTGTTGTCCCGGCTTTCGCCAATTTCCACCGTCACAGGAGTGAGCGGAGCGCCGAAGCTGCCAATCTCCCCCCTTGCGGGGGTTGAGGAGCGGTCCGCGCAGCGGGCGGAAAGCCAATTGCTTGGCTTTCCGAGCGACGAACATCCGGCAGGACAGAGGAGGGCGCTGTCCCGCCAACGTGCACAAGGTTCTGCAGGGCGGCGGGCAACAAAAAACCCGCCTTGCGGGCGGGTCACGTTTCCAGTCGATCAATTGGCGCGACTCAGCACCATACCGAAAATAGTAGCATAGCTGCCCTCAGGGTCAAGAAAAAATTCCTATCGATATCCATCCCCGCGCAGCCAAGCGCGATGCTTGCTACCGGCAGCTCGCCCTTCGCAGGCTCAGGGCGTTCGTCGTTCAAAAAGCCAAGCAATTGGCTTTTTGTCCGCTACGCGGACCACTCCTCACTGTTCCGCGAACATCAGCCTGGTCTTGGCGCCGTCCGTGGTCGGCGACAGGCTGCGCTGGATCAGCGCTTCGACATGGTCGTTGCGCTGGCGGGCTGAGTCGGCGCCCATCACCACGACGATCAAATTGCGGCCGTCGGCATTGTAGGAGGTGACGATGTTGAAGCCGGACGCCCTGATGTAGCCGGTCTTGATGCCGTCGACGCCGCGCACGCGGCCGAGCATGTCGTTGTGGCCGCGCACCAGCCGGCCGCGGAACATGAAGTCGCTTTCGGAGAAATAGTGGAACTGCTGGGGAAAGCGCTGATGCAGCGCCATGCCGAGCACCGCCATGTCGCGCGCCGTCGTCATCTGGCCATCGTCGGGCAGGCCCGACGCGTTGCGGAAGGTCGTGCTGGTCATGCCGAGCTGGCGCGCCTTGGATGTCATCATGGCGGCGAACTGATCCTCCGAGCCGCCGAGATATTCGCCGACCGCCACCGCCACGTCATTGGCCGATTTGACGACGATGGCGCGGATCGCGGAATCGACGTCGATGCTCTCGCCGCGCCGGAAGCGCATCTTGGTCGGCGGCTGCGAGGCGGCATGGTCCGACACCGGGATCTGCGTCTGCTTGCTGACGCGGCCGGACTCCAGCGCCTCGAACAAAAGATACAGCGTCATCATCTTGGTCAGCGAGGCGGGGTAGCGCTGCGCCGTCGAGCTGACCTCGAACAGCTGCTTGCCGGTCCTGGCGTCAACCACGATGGCCGCATATTTCTGCGCCGGCGCGGGCACGGCCAGCACGCTGTCGGGCGGCGTCGTGGCGCAGCCGGCCAGCAGCACCAGCAGGGCTAGTGCCGCAAAAACTCTCTGGATGAGCGGAAAGGGACGCAGGTAGGACAAGGGCTGGACTGTTCTGGGTCGGCTGTTGCTGAGATGAGACGACGCTAACGTAACGCGGCTGTTGCGTCCATTTGGTTAATGCCGGTTAGCCCCAGGATTGTCGAGCCTCGCAAGCTTGGCATCCGCCCCGAAAACGCCGGTTTTCCCGTGTCTTTGCTTGCCAAGGCCGCGTTTCCCGTGGGAAGGGGCGTGGTAT
>NZ_RZRR01000443.1:0-4505 GCF_003998555.1 Mesorhizobium sp. M7A.F.Ca.CA.002.09.1.1
GGCGGACGGCCATGAATGGATGGGCGGCGCCTCGACCGCCAAGAACGGCATCACCTGCAACCCCAACATCCCGACCGAGGAGGTCTTCACCACGCCGCATGCGGGGCGAGTCGAAGGCCATGTCTCCTCGACCAAGCCGCTGTCCTACCAGGGCACGCTGATCGACGACATTTCGGTGCGTTTCGAAGAAGGCAGGATCGTCGAGGCCAAGGCATCGAAGGGCGAGGACGTGCTGAAGAAAGTGCTCGACACCGACGAGGGCGCGCGCCGTCTCGGCGAGGTGGCGCTGGTGCCGCATTCCTCGCCGATATCGGCCAGCGGCCTGTTGTTCTTCAACACGCTGTTCGACGAGAACGCCGCCTGCCACATCGCGCTCGGCCAATGCTATTCGAAGTGCTTCGTCGACGGCGCCTCGCTCAGCCAGGACGAGATCGCCGCGCGCGGCGGCAACAAGAGCTTCATCCACATCGACTGGATGATCGGCTCGGACAAGATCGACATCGATGGCGTCCACAAGGACGGCGCCCGCGTGCCTGTCATGCGCAAGGGCGAGTGGGCCTGAGGGTTCCAGCCAGGAGGTGTGATGGCCTTCAAGATCGCGGTCAAGCGTATCTACGAGCCGCCCGCTGCCGATGACGGGCAGCGGGTTCTGGTCGACCGCATCTGGCCGCGCGGCGTCAGCAAGCAAGACGCCGCGCTGACGCTGTGGTTGAAGGACATCGCGCCGAGCGACGAGTTGCGCAAATGGTTCGGACACGAGGCGGTGCGCTGGGCGGAGTTTCAGGAGCGGTATGGCGCTGAGCTGGATGGGAATGGCGCGGCGGTGACGCAGTTGCGAGGCCTGCTGGGTAACGGCAAGGTGACGCTGCTCTACGGCGCGCTTGACGAGGCGCACAACAATGCGGTGGCGCTGGCGGGGTATCTGCGCGGACGCTGAGATTTTATGGCGGTCGGCGGGACAGCGCCCCCCCTCTGGCCTGCCGGCCATCTCCCCCTCAGGTGGGGAGATCCGCTGTCATCATCTTCTTCGCAAATCCCGAACGTGACAGGAATGGCGGAGCGGCGAAGCTGCCAATCTCCCCACTTGAGGGGGAGATGTCCGGCAGGACAGAGGGGGGCGCCACGGAACACCGTGGACCGAGAGGCAGCTCTACTCCCCCACCGCCGCCTCATAGACATCAGCCTTGAACCCGACCATAACCCGGTCGCCTACCTCCAGAACCGGCCGCTTGATCATGGTCGGCTTGGCCAGCATCAGCGCCTTGGCGCTCTTCTCGTCGAGACCCTGCTTTTCCTTGTCCGGCAGCTCGCGGAACGTCGTGCTCGCCTTGTTGAGCAGCTTTTCCCAGCCGACCTTGCCCGCCCAACCATCCAGCCGCTTCGCGTCCAGTCCCTCGGCCCTGAAATCGTGAAACCGGTAGGCTACGTCATGGCCTTCCAGCCAGACGCGCGCCTTCCTGACCGTGTCGCAGGTGGTGATGCCGTACATGGTGATCGTCAAAAGCGTGCTTCCTTGGCTGACTGTCGAATCCGTTCCACAGACTAAACCGCCCTTCCCGATTTGCCAGAGCCGTTGCCATATCTCCGTTCCACATGACGGCCAGGACAATGTCCTGGCCGTCTAACCTCCAGATCATGCAGCAGCGATGTGAGCCGGAAGCCGGGGGTCCGGCCTCAATAATAGAAGCGCTCTTCGGTGATCTTGCCGTTTTTGACCGTGTAGAGGCCAACTTCATCCATGGTGACACGCTCGCCGGTAGCCTTGGGCGTTATGTCGAACTTGAAGCGCACCGCGAACTGGTCGCCATTGACATAGGGGCCTTCGACAGAGCCGCCATGGACTTCATTGTTCTCCTGCCACCACTGGCCCTTCTGCCTGAGAGCCTCCTTGCCACGGGAGATGGCCATCGGCCCCTCCATGGCTTCGTAGCTCACGATATCGTCGGAATTGTACTTCTCGGCGGCAGCTTCGTTCTCGCCCTGCTTGAGCAGCTCGGTAAAATCCTTGGCAATTTCCGCGATGGTCATTTGCGTTCCTCCTGTTCAGACGCACTGCAAATAGGCAACGACTCGCTGGCCTGCCATCGTCGGACCACGGGGTAGCTGACAAGCCATGTCAGGATGATGGATATCGCTCGGAGTATGTGACGACGATGTGAGCACATCACATCGCGCTCAGCGGCCAACATTCCGGGAAAACGTACTTCTTCAGTCCGCGCAAGCTGTGCACAAGGACGAACTCTCGTGCAACAAAGCTGATTGGGCCCATAGGCTGTTTGGGGACAAGTTTTCGGTCATATGCAAGCGTCAGATGCGGAACGAAACCATCTGACGCCTTGAGGCCTTCGCGCAGCATTTCGACGCCGAGCTTCCTGCTCAACTCACAAACCGGTCCGTCATCGGCGAGAAGCACGAAAGGGTGTTTGGCTGGCTTGCCCCTAGTCGCCGGTCGGCCGGGAAAGCTACTGGCATAGCGAAAGGTAACCTCGAACGGGGCCATCGCAATGCGCCGTCCCGATCGGGCGGCCGCAAAAAGAATTTTGGACCGTAGCCTTTTGTAATCACCGACATGCTGCAGGCTGACGTGAAAACGCTCCGGTAGCAGTTGGTCGCCGGTTACCCCGCATTGGCCGCATAGCCGATTTTGACAATCGGCAAAGCGCGAATGGTCCTTAGACTGCAAAAACAAACCGAAGAACACGCGCTCGGGCCGTTTAGGCCGCCATGGCGGCTCTGGAAGTCCATAGTCGAATTCGCCTTGCAGATACATACGCACACGCCCGGCAAAGAACGCTCCTGTTTTGCTCCATTCCGGAACAAAACAGGAACGCTCTCCTTGAGTCAAGCCTGGAATCTATTCGAGCTCACGCCCAGCAGCCGATGATACCCTCGACCTCGAGGAAATCGTGGATCGCCCAGTTGGCCCCGGTTTTTAGAGTTCGATGAACTAACCTGGCAGCACTGGGCAGTTGGCGCCACGGCGCAGGCTGATATGCGCCACGTCGCCGACCTGGAAGCGAAAACCCTCGGCCTGGCGCGGCGCGTCGATGACGACAGGTGCGCCCTGCCCGAGTTCGGCATGCAGGCGCAGCGTGCGGCCGTGAAAGACGACGCTGTTGACGCGCGCCGGTGCGGTGCCGGGCGCGGCCTCGGTCATCGCCAGCAAATCCTCCGGGCGCACGCCGATGGTGCGGGTAGCGCCCTCGGCAGGTGCCTCGCCGGTTTCAGAAATAGCCTCCAGCGGCAGGGTGCCGGCGGTGAAACGCAAGCGATCGCCATCGCGGCCGACAAACCGTGATTGCAGGAGATTCATGGTGCCGATGAAGCTCGCCACAAACTTCGTGGCAGGCCGGTCATAAAGTGTGGCCGGCGGTGCGATCTGCTCGATGCGGCCCTTGTTCATGACGACGATGCGGTCGGAAATCGACAGCGCTTCGGTCTGGTCGTGGGTGACCATGACGAAGGTGGTGCCAAGCCGCGACTGCAGCCGCTTCAGCTCAACCTGCATCTGTTCGCGCAGATGCGCATCGAGCGCCGACAACGGCTCGTCGAGCAGCAGCACGCGCGGCTCGCAGACGATGGCACGCGCGAGCGCGACGCGTTGGCGCTGGCCGCCAGACAGTTCGGAGACACGGGCGCCAAGCTTGTCGGCGAGACCGACCATGTCGAGCGCTTCGCCGGTGCGCTTAGCCTGTTCGGCTCCAGACAGTTTGCGCAGCGACAGACCGAAGCCGACATTTTCTGCAACATTCATGTGCGGGAACAGCGCGTAGTCCTGGAACACGGTATTGACCGGCCGGTCGAACGGGCGAAGTGCCGTGATATCGCGGCCGTCTAGCAGCACCTTGCCGCTCGACGGGCTTTCGAAACCGGCGATGACGCGCAGACTGGTGGTCTTGCCGCAACCCGACGGCCCGAGCAGCGTGATGAACTCGCCGCTGATAATGTCGAGATCGACGGCGTCGAGCCCGACGATGCCGCCAGGAAAAATCTTCGAGACCGCCTGCAGCCGGACGAGTGGATCAGGCGCCATCGCGAACCTCGGACGGCTTCGTGGTGTTGACCCAGAGAATCTGGCACCGCTCGGCGCCCGGATTGCGGAAGGCATGCAAAAGCGTGCTCTTGAAGGCAAAGCTGTCGCCGGCCTTCAGCACGTACTTTGTCGAATCCACCACCAGTTCGACCTCACCAGCCAGCACGAAGCCGAATTCATGGCCGGCATGCGCATAGGCCTCGGCCGTGCCGCCGCCGGCTTCCACCGTCACCAGCATGCCGGTCAGCGTCGCGCCCGGGGGTGACAGCAGCGCCTTGGCAATGCCTTCCGATTTCACCGGGATTTGCCGCCGCTTGTCGGCACGCACGCAATAGAGGTCGTTCGCCGTATCGCTGCCGTCGGCGATCAGCGCCGACGGCTCGATGTCGAGGGCGGCGGCGAGCGGCCAGATCACCTTGACGCGCAGCGAGGACATGCCGCGCTCGATCTGGCTCAATGCACCGATCGACAC
>NZ_RZRR01000444.1:0-4503 GCF_003998555.1 Mesorhizobium sp. M7A.F.Ca.CA.002.09.1.1
ACCAGGATCTGTATCCAACCGTTCAGTGTCATGGCTGTGGCTTTCCGTGCCTTCAGAAGCGTTCTGGACGAACGAGGGCGTAGGTCAGGTAGGCGAGCAGGAACAGCGTAACGCCGCCACCGAGAATATAGTCGACGATCATTTTTTCAGCCTCGCTCTAGAGAGCGTCGCAAGCTTTTATGTAGGCGAAACAAAGGGCAAAGAACAAAATTCCGATTCCGATAACGGCCATATCCATTGTTTTTATTCCTTTTGTTCTTTTGTACTTTGCGAACTTGACAGGAGAGTTCGCAATATATCGAAAGTGTCCCGTCGCATCTTTGGCGACGAAACCGAATGTGTTTTCTGAAGGGAATATGGACCCGATCGCCATAAAGGTTCGAGACGGAGCGCAGTGGAAAGAAATAGGAATTTCATAAAGATTTTTGCGCGGGCTCTTCCCAACACTCCACGCAGGGATTGTCGCGCAAGGCAGGCGGCCAGCCACAGGATTGCGATTTGCTTGCGAGCTGCCGGAAACGGGAAAGCCCGGCTGGGGCCAGCCGGGCCTTCTATGGTGGTGTGGCTTTAGCCGCCACGGAGGGTATCGATCTTCAGGCGGCGTAGCCGCCATAGCCACGCGCAACGGCGTGCACGCCCGCCACCGGCTCGAGGTCCGGCCACAGGATACAAGAAGCTTGCGCAAACTGGACGAGCGCGTGGCGGGCCTGCTCGATGGTCACATAGCCTGGGATGGCGAGTTCACATGCTTCCACCGCGTTGCGGTAGAGGGGGCCGCGGCGGGAGGTCGTCCAATTGGTAAGGAAGTCGTGCATTTCGGCCAGCGACGCAATCTCGCGCTTGAAGCCAAGGCCGACCGAGAGTGCGACCGGGGAATGAAACAGCTTGTCGTGCATGAAGCGGGCTCCTGGTTTTTTTGCGCGCTTGGAGAGATATCCGGCGGGTCCGCGAACGGGACGCCCTGAAACGCGCAACGAGGCCGGAGGTTCCAGACTTGGGTCTTGGCGGTTTTTGATTGTGCCTGGTCGGCGAAATTATCAATTTCGCAGCGCAACGATCATGTGCCGGACGCTCAACGGCTCCGCTTCCACTTGGCGACGGCAGGCTCTCCAAAATCCCGAAGGAGCCATCGAGATCGCTTGCCGCCCTGAGGCTCACGCCTTCTTCACGAACTCGGTCTTGAGCACCAGGCCTTTCACTTGCTTGGTGTTGCATTCGATCTCGCCGGGATTGCCGTTCAGGCGGATAGCCTTCACCAACGTGCCGCGCTTGATCGTTTCCGAAGTGCCTTTGACTTTGAGGTCCTTGATCAGCGTGACGGAATCGCCGTCATTCAATTGAGCGCCATTGCTGTCGCGCACGATTACATCGTTCGGCATGCCATCTCCTGTGATTGGCAGGTTTCAAGGGCAGAGCGCGGCGGGATGTTTACCGCCCTGCTTCGCGCAAAGGCTCGGGCTTGTCCTGCGAAGCTCGTAGAGCGAAGCAGGATGGCGGAGAGAGCGGGATTCGAACCCGCGTTACGGTCTCCCGTAAACACACTTTCCAGGCGTGCGCCTTCAACCACTCGGCCACCTCTCCGTCCATGCATGTCGCGTCGGCCGGTTTTGCCGCGCGGGTTGGGGAGATGCACCTCCCTTGGGGCAAGACGAAACTTTCGCCATCGGCGTCGCCAACCAGCAAACGCCTTCCCCTGCACCTGAGCCGTCGAAGCAACAGGCGCGGGGCTCATCTAGTCGATCCGACGGCGAATGCCAAGCCATAACGGCAGTCTATTCGCTTTGCCGGCCACACAGTCTTTCACGAGGCCGCCGGCATGCCCGTTTTTGCGGGCGCCGCCGCTGCAATGGTGTGCACAGGCAGGACCGCAGGGACGGCCGCCCTTGACTTCCCCCGGAGTTGCCTGTCGGGTGCCGAGGCTTTGCGGGGGCATTGTGCGGACATGACATCGAGCAATGGACAGACGCCAGTCAGGCGGCCGGACAGCGGGCTGTCCTTCGTGCCGGTGGGCTGGCTTGTCTTCGTCATGGCGTGGTCAGTCTACGGCCTGATCTCCGTCTGGCCCGCGGTCGGCGCCACCGGCCTGCCAGACAGCGTGCTTTACCTTATCTATGGCGGGCTCGTCGTCGACATCGTCACCATCCTATGGGGGCTTTACCTGCTCGGCCTCGCCTTCGGCCGCTCGGCCCGCTTCCCGCGCCAGTTCACGATCTGGCAGATTGCCATAATCGTCGGGCTGCTGGTCATCCATGCCTATGCCCCTACGGTGCCGGGATTCGTCTTCTCGGGCCAGGCGCTTGTCATCACCGGCGCCGAAATCGCCATCGGCGCGCTCTGCATCTATCTGCTGCGCCATGGATCCGAAGCCGATGCCGTTTATGTCAATCCGAAAACCGAGAGCCCATCGGCCTTCGTCTCGGTCATCGCCGCGCTGCTCGGCATCGTCCTGGGCGCGGTCATCGGCGCCGTGGGCGGATTCGCCATCGGCTCGGTGATCGCCGATGCCACCGAGATGAGCTGTTTCGAGGGCGCCTGCGGCTATTTCGCCGTGTTCACCGGCCTGGCCGGTCTGGTGATCGGCGCCATCGGCGGCGGCGTTTTTGCTGTCTGGCGTGTCCACCGGCACAAAAGGAAGCCGGCCGCATAATTCGCGCGGGCAACAAATCCGGGTTCACACGGTCTTGGGAGACTTCGCCGGCGCGTCGGTTTGCGAGCACCAAACGCAAAAACCCGCCTGTGCGGCGGGTCGTCGGCGCAAGTCAACGCCATACCCAAACTATTAGCATAGCTGCCCTCACATGTCAATGAAAAGCGACCCGACTGACTGTCGTCCGGCCCTCCGTTGACCTGAGTTTGGAGTCTGCAAATTCGCGTATGGCGATTGCGATCCAGCCATGCGCATTCTATCTCTGAAAAGCCCCTCGGGAGAGGACCAGCCCGGAGGAGGGTTCTGATGTTTCGCTTCGTCTTTCGTCTTGCCGCAATGATCGCGCTGTCGATTTCCGTCATCATGGCGGTGCTCGACGCGACACGCACAGTGGCGGCCTCCGTGCTGGTGCTGACCCCGCTCAACAGCAGTTGGCTCGCGGTCTCGCCCGACACGCGGGCCGCCTTCGAGACCTTCATCCGAACCAAGACCAGCCCGCTGCTATGGGATGGCGCCATCGCCTGGGTGCTGAACCAGCCGGGCTTCGCCGTGTTCGCGGTGCTGGCTTTCCTGCTCTATGCGATAGGCTACAGGCGGCAACGTCGCGCCGGACAGTTCGTCGCAAACTGATCCGCTTTCCGCGAAGAGAGGGAAACCCGCGCATGTTCTTTCTCAGCGACATGCTGAACAAGAAGCTCAATCTGCCGAAGCCCTCCGAGGCCCTGCCGGGCCGCGCCAGGGCGATCCCGACCGCATCCAGGCACAAGGTCTTGAAAAGACCGCTCAAGGGTCCTTATCCCGAGGGGCTGGAGACGGCCATGTTCGGGCTCGGCTGCTTCTGGGCTGCGGAGCGGCTGTTCTGGCAGGTCGAAGGCGTCTGGGTCACCGCGGCCGGCTATGCCGGCGGCTTCACGCCCAATCCGACCTATCAGGAGACCTGCACCGGGCTAACCGGTCATGCCGAAGCGGTGCTGGTGGTCCATGACCCCGGGATCGTCTCCTATGCTGGGCTTCTGAAGCTGTTCTGGGAAAGCCACGATCCCACGCAGGGCATGCGCCAGGGCAATGATGTCGGCACCGCCTATCGCTCCGCGATCTACACGAGCGACGAGGCGCAACTGTTGGCGGCGAGCGCCTCGCGCGATGCGTATGAGACCTCGCTGCGCGGTGCCGGCCACGGCAGGATCACCACCGAGATCGCCCCGGCGGCCGAATTCTACTTCGCCGAAGCCGATCACCAGCAATATCTGGCGAAGAATCCTTACGGCACGTGCAACCTCAAAGGCACCGGTGTCGCTTGCGCCATCCCTGCCGCCGCCTCCGCCTGACACAAGCTGCGGTGCGGCTTGCCCGCACCAAGCTTTTCCAAAAGGTCAAAATTCCGCGTGAATTTTGTTTCGGGCCATGCCAGATTGCCGCCGAGCGGGAGGGAATACACTCCTGGCTGACGTCGCATGCCTGCCGGAGAACCGGGCCGGCATGCGGTGCGTAACGGAAAAAATAACCGACAGGGTGTGGATCACATGAAACGTATCGTTCTCGGCCTCCTGGCCGCAACCGCAATGGTTCTTCCGGCTTTCGCCGCGGATGTCCAGCCGGCCATCCTCTATGATCTCGGCGGCAAATTCGATAAATCCTTCAACGAGGCTGCCTATCACGGCGCCGAGAAATTCAAGACGGAAACCGGCACGGCCTACGTCGAATTCGAGGTCTCCAACGCCTCGCAGCGTGAGCAGGCGCTGCGCCGCTTCGCCGAGGACGGCCACAACCCGATCGTCATGGCCGGCTTCGCCTGGGAGGATGCGCTGAAGAAGGTCGCGGCCGAATATCCCGATCTCAACTTCGCCATCATCGAC
>NZ_RZRR01000445.1:0-4489 GCF_003998555.1 Mesorhizobium sp. M7A.F.Ca.CA.002.09.1.1
ACAGCATCACCAGCGGCCCTATCCGGCGATCGCCATCGAAATGCAGGAGGCGCTGGGCACGAAGGGCGCAGGCTTCGACATGGGGCTCGGCTGTTCTTCGGCGGCGGCGGCCTTGCACATCGCCGTCAATTTGGTGCGGTCGGGCGCGCACAAGCGCATTCTGGTGACGACGCCCGAGATCATCACCGGCCATCTCAATTTCCGCGACCGGCAGACGCATTTCATTTTCGGCGACGCTTCGGTGTCGATGGTGGTCGAAGGCCTGGCCAAGGGCGACAAGCGGCCGGGGCGCTTCGAGGTGCTCGACACGCGCATCTGGACGCAGATGTCGAACAACATCCGCACCAATCTGGGCTACCATACCCGCACCGCCCAGGATGATCCCTACATGATCAATCTGGAAGGCAACCTGATCAAGCAGGTCGGCAACAAGGTGTTCAAGGAAGTCACCGTCGCCGGGCAGAAATTCATCGTCGAATTCCTCGCCGAGCACGGGCTGACGCCGCAGGCGATCAGGCGCTTCTGGCTGCATCAGGCCAATGCGCGGATGAATGCGATGATCCTGAAGCTGTCGTTCGGCCACGAGGTCGATCACGACCGCGCGCCAATGGTGCTGGAGCGGCTGGGCAACACGGCGGGCGCCGGGGCCATCGTCGCGCTGTCGGAGAACCACGCCGATATGAAGCCGGGCGATTTCGGTCTGATCTGCGCCTTCGGCGCGGGCTATTCGATCGGCGGCGCGCTGCTGAGAATGCTTTGAGGCTGCCGCGTCATGCTGGTGCGAACGGCACCAGCATCGGAACGCGCGCGGCATAGTCGTCATAGGCGCTGCCCAGTTCGCCGCGCAGGAAATTTTCTTCCAGCCTGGCTTTCGTCACGATGCCGATGATGAGCAGCGCGGTTCCGGCTATGCCCCACATGGTGCCCTTGGCTGCCATGGTGGCGAGGATCGCCAGCAGCAATCCGGTGTAGATCGGATGCCGGACAAGGCCATACGGGCCGGTGTTGACGACACGGTGCCCGGCCTTGGCGGTGATGGTGCCCGACCACAGCCTGCCGAGATGCAGGCGCGCCCACCAGGCAAAGGCGATGCCGATGGCGATCAGGGCGACACAGATCCAGGCTTCGGGGAGATCAGGCATCCACAGCCTGAGCCGGCCTTCATAGCCGTGCGCCGGAATGAACAGCAGCACCGCGCCGGCTATCCAGAGACCCCGATAGCGGGCCTCCGCCTTGAACCCGGCGCGCTTCTGGGCAGGGTCGGACCACAAAGCGGCGACGGCCCAGCTTCCTGCCCAGATCAACCAAAGCAACGTGATTGCCGTCACAGGTCGCATGATCAGCCTCCGCAAACCGTCTGGACGTCACTATGAAACCGGCACCGCGCGCCGGCAATGCGGTGCGAGATCGATGACAGGTAAGAAAAGCGTGATCGCGATCCTATCGGTGCTGTTGATCGGACGATCAGCACTTTCGACTGGACGCCGCGAAGCGCGCCCGGCTAATTCGCTGGATGACGAATAGAAAGAACGCCATGCCGGATCTCTTCCCCGAGGCTGAAAAGCCGGTTGAAATCATTGCCGCGCGAAAGCTTGCCGCCAGGGCGGCAGCGCTTTACGTGGCGCCGGCGGATCATTTTCAGACGCGCCCGGTGGACGAATTGCGGCTGGGTTTCGACGGCATTTCAGGCGATTTCCATGCCGGGCCGACACGGCGCTCGGGCGGGCGCGAGCCCTGGTATCCGCGCGGCACTGAAATGCGCAACGAACGGCAGCTGTCGATCGTGGCAGCGGATGAACTCGCCATCGTCGCCGAGCGCATGCGCCTGGCCGAGATCAGGCCGGAGTGGATCGGCGCCAATCTTGTGATCGAAGGGGTGCCGAACCTCTCCATGCTGCCGGCCGGCACGCTGCTGTTCTTCAAGGGCGGCGTGACAGTCAAGGTCGACGCGCAGAATGGTCCGTGCCGCATCGCCGGCCGGTCGATCGCGGAGAACGCCGGAATGGCCGACGTCGAAGCCGGCGCTCTGCTGTTCCCGAAAGCGGCGAAGCGGCTGCGCGGCATTGTCACCTGGGTAGAGAAGCCAGGCACGGTTAGGGCAGGCGAAGAGATATCGCTGCGCGTGCCGGAGCAGTGGATTTATCAAGCCTGAGGGCCGGCTACGCCGCCCATGGAGCGGCGCAGCAAAAGCGCTGGACTTCAGCCCTTGCGGTTCTTCTTCACGCCTTGCGCCATGATGGAAACGTCGTCCCACTTCTCCCAGGTGGCAATGCGGTTGGCGTATTCCTGCTTGATCATCGGCAGGCCGCCATCGCCGAAGAATACCCGCAGCGGCGGCTCGGCGGCGTCGACAATGGCCAGCATGGCCGGCCCGGTGGCGTCTGGATCGCCGGCGACCGAATTGGCGCGGCGCTCGGCCATCTTGGCACGGGCGGGCGCATAGGCCTCGATCGGTTGGGATACCTTGGCCGACGGCCCGGCCCAGTCGGTGGAGAAACCGCCCGGCTCGACCAGCGTCACATGGATGCCGAATTCCGCGACCTCGATGCTGAGCGACTGGCTGAAGGCCTCCAGCGCCCATTTCGAGGCGTGGTAGAGGCCGAGCGAGGCAAAGGCATTGACGCCGCCGATCGACGAGATCTGGATGATGTGGCCGGAACGCTGTGCCCGCATGATCGGCAGTGCGGCCTGAGTGACCCACAGAGCGCCGAAGACATTGGTTTCGATCTGGTCGCGAGCTTCCTGTTCGCTGACCTCCTCGATGGCGCCGAAATGGCCGTAGCCGGCATTGTTGATGACGACGTCGAGCCGGCCAAAACGCTTGTGCGCCTCGGCGACAGCGGCATCGACGGCTTTCTTGTCGGTGACGTCGAGCTTTATCGCGGCAATCCTGTCGCCGTATTTCTCGACGAGATCGGCGAGGGTGCCAGCATCGCGGGCGGTTGCCGCGACGCGGTCGCCTCGGGCGAGTGCAGCCTCGGCCCAGACGCGGCCAAAGCCCTTCGACGATCCGGTGATGAACCAAACCTTGTTTGTCATGATCTTGGAGTCCTTGCCCCTGCGGGCGTGATTTTGGATGAAAGCGGAGGCTTCTCCGCTTTCGGGCATATACGGTCGATCCTCTGATTTTCCAGAGGCGACGGGAATCTTTTGACAAAGACGCCTGAATTATCGGAGATAATTCACCTGAGACGACCAGGCCGGGTCCTCGTGCTTTTGCCAGTAGCGCGCCATCAGCCGGCTGGTGATCGGTCCGACCTTGCCATTGGCGATCGCCGCGCCGTCGATCTCCGTCACCGGCATGATGCCGCCCGCAGTGGAGGTGATGAATACCTCGTCGGCCTCGCGCAATGCGGTGACGCTGAGATCGGTCGCCGTGGCGGCAAGGCCTTCTTCTGCACAGAGATCGAAGACGGTGCGGCGGGTGACGCCGGGCAGCACGCCGGTGGCCGGCGTCGACAGTTTGCCGTCCTTGACGCAGAAGACGTTGAAGCCCGGGCCTTCGGCGACATTGCCGTTGAAGTCGAGGAGCAACGCGGTCTCTGCACCGCGGTCATAGGCATCGTAGAGGCCGCGCACCAGATCGAGCCAGTGGTAATTCTTGATCGCCGGGTCGATCGAGGCCGGCGGAATACGCATCTTGTCGCTGATGGCGACGCGCAGGCCGCGCTGCAGCTGCTCGGCATTGGCGACCGAGCCGAACGGCACGGCGAAGGCCATGAAGCGGTTGACCGCCTGGCGCGGGTCGCGGCTGAAGGTCGGAGAGGCGCCGCGCGTGCACAGCATTTCGACATAGGCGGCGCGATGACCGGACAGCGCTACGCAATTGTGCAAGATTTCGGTCACGCCGTCGCGGTCGAAGGGAATGGTCATGCGCAGCTTTTCCAGCCCGCCGAGGAAGCGGTCGAGATGCAGATCGAGGCGGAAGAAGCGGCCGTTCCAGACATGCACGGTGTCGTAGGTTGCGTCGGAATGCAGAAAACCCCAGTCCAGCACCGAGATCTTGGCCTGCGACATCGGCAGGTATTGGCCGTCGAGAAAGGCGATGCCGTCGGGGTAGGAATGCGGGTCGACATGGCGGTCGCCAACCACGGGCAGTTGCTTCTCGTCCTGTGTCGTCGCCGTGTGGCTCATTGGGGCTTCCTGTCACGCAAGGCAAGATCAGTAGGCTATCGGCGCTGGGCAGAAGGCATAGAGCCACCCGCCCGGTGCTGTTCGGCCTCGATGACGATCTCGTCGATACATTGGATCGGAATTGCCTTAGATTGCGCGCTCTGAACGGGAGGGGGAAGATGGGCAGGCTTGGGGCCGTCATAGCAGCCATGACGATGTTCGCCGCTGCGGGCGAAGCCAGCGCCCAGTGCGCGCGCGAAGGCGATGAATTGTGCCAGGGCGGGCAGACCTATCGCTGCGAGAAAACCGGCAGCGAATTGACACCGATCTTCCAGAACCTGCCTTGCGCGGTGCCGTCGCTGAGCGGCACCTGGGT
>NZ_RZRR01000446.1:0-4486 GCF_003998555.1 Mesorhizobium sp. M7A.F.Ca.CA.002.09.1.1
AATGCGGCCGAGAAGAAGGCGGCCGCCCTGCCGCCAAAACTTACCGTGCCGATGATCCTGTTTTTCCTGCCGGTGCTTTTCGCCATCATCCTGGGTCCCGCCGGCATTCAGGTCAGCCAACGCGGTATCTTCGGCGATCATGCGGCGCCGGCAACAAACGCCCAGTAGCGGCAAGGCAAATTCCTGCAGTACACTTCAAACGAAGAGGCCGCGCTGCATGCAACGCGGCCTCTTCGTTGGGGCATCGGAATTGTGGTCTCAGTTGGTTGCGGATTTCGGCTTGTCCTGGTCCTTGAGCTGGCTCCAGGCGTTCTGTTGGGCCAGCATCTGCCTGAGATAGGCGACATTTGCCTGCGCCTGTTCGGGCGACAGTTCCTGTGAGGCGATCTTCTCGGCCTCGTCGAACCGGCCTTGCAGGCCGACGACCAGCGCCAGGTTCTGGCGGACCCGGCTGTCCGCATTCGGCTGTTGCGCGGCCGAGCGCATATAGGTTTCGGCGGTGCGCAGATCACCTTCCAGCACATACGACATGCCAAGATTGGAGAGCACGGAAGGCTCGTTCGGCTTGAGGTCGAGCGCCTTGCGGTAAAGCTGGCGCGCATCGTCCTTCTGGCCGGTCTGGTCGAGAATGGCCGCTTCCGCCGACACCAGCCTCCAGTCGGGATATTCCGGTGTCTGAGCGCGGCGCACGGCGTCGAGCGCCGCCTCGAACTGGCCATTGGCGGCCAGCGCCTTGCCGTAGGAGGCAAGCACGTCACGATCCTTGGGCAAAGCGATGGCGAGTTTGCGCATCACGGCCAGCGACTGGTCGGCGTCGCCATCCATCTGCAACGCCGCCGCATAGTTCGTCGCTATCCGCTTGTCGTTGGGGTTCTTCGCGTAGGATTGGCCAAGTGCGCCGGTGGCATTGTGCAGTTCGCCGGCCGACATGCTTTCAAGCGGTTTGCCGCTGGTGCGTGCGATAGAGCCGGTGGAGAGCTTGTCGGTTCCGCAACCGGCGACGCCCGCCGTCAGCGCCAGCACAAGAGCCATGGTGATGAGCCGTTTTCCCCTGATATTGATCCTGCGGTTGGTCGGCATGGCACCCTAAGCCTCCATTCATGCGCGGCCATTGCGTGGCCGTCTTCCCTCTCGCAGAAATATTCTGTTAACCCTAACGGACGGTTAAGAACGGCGACTCACACGGAGAACATCGCATGCCTGTCGAACTCGTCGGGAAGACATTGCCGGGCGCGTTGCCGGTCCATCTGGTCGCCAGGGACGGTCTGGACGCGGCCGGTCTTGCGCCGGCCGCCATCGCCTGGGCCAGGGCCAACGGCTTTTCCGGCGAGGCAGGCAGGACACTGGTCGTGCCCGGCGAAAACGGGGCGCTCGGCGGCGCCTTGTTCGGTATCGGCGATGGCGAAGGCGCGCTTGCCCTCGGCGCATTGTCGAAAGCCTTGCCGGAAGGCGACTGGCATTTCGCCTTGGCGCCGGCCGAGGCCGAACTCGCGGCGATCGCGCTGCTGCTCGGCGGTTATGTCTTCACCCGCTACGGCAAGAAGCCAGGCAGGGCGCTGCGCTTCGGCCTGCCGGCCGACGTCGATGCCGGGCGCGTTCGCCGCATTGTCGATGGCGTCTTCCTGACACGCGATCTGGTCAACACGCCGACCAGCGATATGGGTCCGGAAGATTTGGAGCAGGCGGTGCGGACCCTGGCCGCCAGGCACAAGGCCGAAGTCTCGGTGATCAAGGGTGACGATCTCCTCGACCGGAACTTCCCGATGATCCATGCGGTCGGCCGTGCGTCGACCAGCGCACCGCGCTTGATCGACATGCGATGGGGACAGCAAGACGCACCGAAGGTGACGCTGGTCGGCAAGGGCGTCTGCTTCGACACGGGCGGCCTCGACATCAAGCCATCGTCCGGCATGCTGCTGATGAAGAAGGACATGGGCGGTGCCGCCAATGTCCTTGGCCTCGCCTCGATGATCATGGCTGCCGGGCTGAATGTGCGGCTGCGCGTGCTCATTCCCGCGGTGGAAAATTCGATTGCCGGCAACGCCTTCCGGCCTGGCGACGTGCTGATGAGCCGCAAGGGCATCACTGTCGAGATCGGCAACACGGATGCCGAGGGACGGCTGGTGCTGGCCGACGCGCTGGCGCTGGCCGACGAGGAGGAGCCGCAGCTTCTGGTCGACATGGCGACGCTGACCGGGGCTGCCCGTGTCGCGCTCGGCCCCGATCTGCCACCGTTCTACACCGGCGACGAAACGCTGGCATCCGATCTGGCGGAGGCTTCCGTCGCGACGGAGGATCCGCTGTGGCGCATGCCGCTGTGGCGGCCCTACGATGCAAAACTGTCGTCGAAGATCGCCGACATCAACAATGTCACCACGGACGGTTTCGCCGGCTCGATCACAGCGGCGTTGTTCCTGAAGCGCTTTGTCGAAAAAACCGCGGGCTGGGCGCATTTCGACATCTTCGCCTGGAATCCGGCTGATCGTCCGCATGGCCCCGCCGGCGGCGAGGCACAGGGCATCCGCGCGCTGGAGCGGATCATCGCGAAACGCTATGGCTGACAGTCGCAGGCGAAAGACGGCAATCGCTTTGACTGAAACGGAACCGAAACAATTTGCCGTCATGCTGGCGCGATGTCGATTGCGATGCGCCCGAGCCAGGCCTTGCGACTGTGGCAGCAGGTGATGCTGTCGCAGGTGCGCGACGACGCGCCCGATCTGACCATGCGCCAGACGGCAATCCTGTTCACCATCTATCTCGATCCGCCGCCGCACACCGTGCGCGGGCTCGCCGCCCGGCTCAATGTCACCAAGCCGGTGATCACCCGCGCCCTTGACACGATGGGCGCTTTGAAACTCGTCTCGCGCCATCGCGACGAGCTCGACAAGCGCAATGTTCTGATCAGGCGCACGGTCGAGGGCGCGCTCTTTGTCGAGCGCTTCGGCGATGGTATCATCGCCAAGGCGCTCGAACTGCCGATGTGAGCGACCTTTTCAACAGAGTGCTCGATTTGACTGCCAGGGATGCCCGCCTTCACGCTTTTCGCTCGGACCTTGCCGATGCACGGCTGAAGGGTGAGGTCGCCGCTGACCGCTTCGTCGCCGGCCGGCCGGCGCGGGTCATCGCGTCAGTGGCCGATATGCGCAAGGCGCCGCGGGCGGATGCCGGCGTCAACACGCAAGCCCTGTTCGGCGACGATGTCCTGGTCTTCGATGTCGCTGAAGGCTGGGCCTGGGTCCAGGCCGAACGCGACGGCTATGTCGGCTATGTCGCCGACACGATGCTGGGCAAACGGGACCATACGCCGACGCACATCGTCTGCGTGCCGCGCACCTTCCTCTATCCCGCGCCGGATCTGCGCTTTCCGATCGCCGGACAATTGTCGATGGGATCGACGGTGACAGTGACGGAGGCGGCCGAGACGCGCGGTACGCACTATGCGGTCCTGCCGTCCGGCGAGGCGCTGATCGCAGGTCACCTGCGGCCGCTCAGTGAAGCTGTGTCCGACTATGTCGCGGTTGCCGAGGCGTTTCTAGGAACACCCTATCTCTGGGGTGGCACTTCCGGTTTCGGCATCGACTGTTCGGGGCTGGTGCAACTGGCGATGCGCATGGCCGGCAGAGACGTGCTGCGCGATTCCGACATGCAGGCTGCGGCCCTTGGCGAGCCGCTGGAACCGGGACCTGATTTCTCCGGCTTGCGACGCGGCGATCTGGTGTTCTGGAAGGGCCATGTCGCCGTCATGACCGATGCCGACACGATGATCCACGCCAACGGCCACACCATGCTGGTGTCGCGCGAAGGCCTGAAGGATGCGGTTGACCGCATCGGTTATCTCTATGGTGGCCCGACAGGGTTCAGGAGGCCGTAGCCTTTCTTCCTTCGCCCCGTTCACGGGGAGAAGGTGCCCGAGGGCGGATGAGGGACAGCGCCAGCATTGAGAGGTTCGCGCCGCCCCCCACCTGCCTGCCGGCATCCTCTCCCCGTACCGGGGCGAGGAAAGCTCACCTCGATCACCTTTTGTTCCGATTTTCCTTGGCGTTCGCGCGCCGTCGCGCTACCTCTGGCGGGTGACAGTTGAGCCGCGCCTTGCCGAACAGAATGCCGCCGTGGCCCTGCCCGAACCATTCCTCAGATGGTTTGGCGAGAAAGGCTGGTCGCCGCGCGCCCATCAGATCGAACTTCTGGCGAAGGCCCAGGCCGGTCAGTCGGTCCTGCTGATCGCGCCGACCGGTGCCGGCAAGACGCTGGCCGGCTTCCTGCCTTCGCTGACCGAACTGGCCAACCGGCCAAAGAGAAAGCCGGGCCAGGCGCAGCGCGGTATCCACACGCTCTACATCTCGCCGTTGAAGGCGCTTGCCGTCGATATCGAGCGTAATCTCGGCAAACCGGTGGAAGAGATCGGGCTGCCCGTCACCATCGAGACGCGCACCGGCGACACGCCGGCGCACAAGCGCCAGCGCCAGAAACTGGTGCCGCCCGATAT
>NZ_RZRR01000447.1:0-4485 GCF_003998555.1 Mesorhizobium sp. M7A.F.Ca.CA.002.09.1.1
TTCCACCACCTCGCCCTTGAAGCGTATCTCGCCGCTATCGGCTTTGTAGTAGCCGTAGAGGCAGGACGACAGCGTCGACTTGCCTGCCCCGTTTTCACCGAAAAGGCAGTGGATCTCACCCTTGCGGATATCGAGATTAACCCCGTCATTGGCAATGACGCTGCCAAATCGCTTGGTAAGGTTCTGAACGTTCAGCAGGTCTTCCATTGGGTCGCACCGGGCTGCCTGGTTGATGTGTCTTACTTCACCTCGGCGGTGTTGAGCGGAACGACAAACTTGCCGGAAAGAATCTCCTGCCGCTTGGCAGATATTTCGCCCTTCACCGCCTGCGGGATCTTGCCGTCGAAATCATGATAGGGTGCGATGTCGGTGCCGCCTTCGGCCATCGAAAACCATTTCGGTTCGGCGTTGCCATTGAATTGCGCACCGGCCTTGTGTTTCAGCCATTCGCCGATGATCCAGTTGAGATCGGGCTTCCAGCTGATGATGGCGCTGGACGCAATGGCGTCGGGCGCGACCTTGCTCTGGTCGTTGATGTTGGCGAAGCACATGATCTTGTGCTCCTGGCAGGGCTTGAAATTGTCGGTCAGCATGAAAACGACGTCGGCGCCGGCCGCGATCTGCACATTGGCATGCTCAGCCGCCAGCGCATTGTCGGACCACGAGCCGATGAACGAAAGCCGATGCTGGATGTCCGGCCTGATCGACTTTGCACCCTCGAAGAACGCATTGATCTGGTCGTTGACGTCATTGGCTGGAAAGGTGCCGACGATGCCAACCATGCCTGTCTTGGTGGTATGGCCAGCCAGCATCCCAAGCAGGTAGGAAGGCTCATGCAGCCGCTTGTAGATCCAGTATTGATTTGGCCCGGCTGGGTGATTGCCGGAGCCGGTGACAACAAACATCAGGTCGGGGAACTCGACACTCAGCTTCTGGACCTGGTCCGAATAGGTGCCATGGCCCCAGATGATGTCGTATTCACCACTCTCTGCGTAGAAACGCATGGCGTTCTCAGCATCGTCTCCGTACAGCGGATCGGTATGTTCCCATGCAATCTCCAGCCCCTCGGGCCTTTCCTGTTTCAGTTGCTCAAGCGCGTCGAGCAGTGTCCGGTCCCAGCCGACGTCAGGCAGGTCCTGCAGGATAACAGCCAGTTTCAGCGTCTTTGGGACATCCGCGAATGAGCGTACAAGCCCCGACAGAAGCAGGGCGCCCGCCGTGCCCAGGATTGCCGTGCGTCGCGTAATGGTATTCGTCATCGCTTGATCCTCTCATTCCAGTCCGAGAACTGTCCAATGCCGCCCTGTCGTCATCCGGATGTTCTTGTCTTTTCCGGTTGCCTACTTGGAGGCGGCGATCGCCTGGACAACGTCCCCATGGCGTTGTTGGCAGCCGGTCTTCCGGCTTAGGTCCGAAACTTCCACGGCGAAGGTCGGCTAACAATGGCTGCGATTTCTTTCGCGCATATCCACAATTAATCATGTCCGAAAATGCGCCCATGACTAGAGCATAGTGCCGAAAAGTGTGAAGCGGTTTTCACGGACAAACGGAAACCGTTTGTCCAGACATCATGCTCTATCTCTTTGATCTAGAGGCGGATTCCGATTTCAGGTCGATTCGACCTGAAATAATCCGGCTCTAGTGTGCGCCGATACCGTTGCCGGCCACGACGCCATAACGCAGGCCCCTTTCGCGCAGCCAGCGGCGGTAGGCGGCCGACGCGGCGTCGGCGCGGATCGGCACCTCGGAACGGGAATCCAGCGGCAGCCTCTTCGGAACCTGATTCTCCAGGATCGGCTTGTCCTGACCCAGGATGGTCTGATGAAATCGCCTCCTCGACACAGGCGACGACATGCCAGTCGTTGAGCGCAACGGGATCGAGATGAGAGAAATTGCTCATGGTGCTGTCCAGCCTGGAATGTCTGTTGTCGGCGAACGGATCTGGCCAAGGCGCGACCGGCAACCAGGTTGCAAGACATCGGTCCGTTGCCTGACGCCGGATCAACCCTGATTGCCCGACAATTCATTTGTGCCTGGAAAACCGCCATGTCCGCTCTTGAGGAAAGCATATCGCCAGTTCACCCGCCCGGTTCTGGAGGCAATGCTTGCCTCGTCACCCGGAGGCACGTGGGCAACCATCAGGCGTTGCGCTTCTGCTCTCTGAGCTCGGTCGGTGAACAGTCGAACGCCAGCTTGACCTGCCGCGAGAAATGATAGGGGTTCTTGTAGCCGACCTGGTAGGCGATCTCGCTGATCGACAGTCCTGTCCGCTGCAGCAGATGCGTGCCGTAATCGAGGCGGCAACGCCACAGATATTTGGCCGGCGTCATGCCGAGATGTTTCTTGAACGCCGAGACCAGATATTGCGGACTGACGCGCACCTGCTGCGCCACCCGCTCGATCGACAGATCGGCGGCAAAGTTCTCTTCGAGGAAACGGCGTGCCTGCAGGATCGTCTGCGGGATCGGCCGCTCCGCCTCGATCACCTCGGCCTCGTAGATGAAGGCGTGGAGCAAGGCGTTGGTCAGCGACTCGCGAACACCACTGCGGCCGCCACGCTCGCCGAGGCCAAGATCAACACCCAACTGCATGAGGGTGTGGACCATCGGCGAGGCGACGATGAACGGCGCGAACTTCTCGCGCTCCTTGTACAGCCACGCCGCGTTCTGCGGCCGGCCATCGCACCAGCTGACATGGGTCAGCGTTTCCGGCGCCACCGACGTCATGTAGCGATCACGCGTGAGCGACAGAGCACATTGTCCTGCCTCCAGTTGCAGGACGCTGTCATCCGCCTCGAGCGTCAGGGATCCGACGTGGACAAGCATGAAGGCCAGATAGTCGCCACCGATCGGCCCGTAGTCGCCGCCATTCTCATAGGTTAGTTCGCCGAAGGTGTTCTCGCGGCTAAGGTCGATCGGTGGCAGGCGCATATCGGCTTCCCCCTGTCAGACTGCCGGTGCCATGCAAATGAAGTCGATCCGCGTTCCGGCTGCGTCTCCAATTGTCGAAGCTATGGCCTCGTGACGCAAGATACCGCCAATCAACCTGCTCATGGCGGCAGACCGATGCTTCCACGCGCACAGGCCCAGGCTAGCCGAGGCGATCCGCCAGGCCAGAGAGGCCGCCCTTGAACGCTCGCTGGTCAACGGCTTGTCGAGATCGACGTCGAGCCGCGCTGGCCAGTCGTCGTCACTCGGGTGGGATCACACTGGTGGACATAGCCGGAATGAAGGGCGCCTTGGTCAAAGGCGCCCTTCGCATCGGCGGCGCGCTTCGGTCCTGGAGGTACGGACTCAAGCATTTTGAGAGGAGCCACCCGATGAGCTCACTGGGCCGGCTTGCCCAGCGAGCATTCGTATATTTCGGCGAAGTGCTACAACAATCCGCTAGAAGTCGCGCTGGAAGCGGAGGAGGCCGCCGACGCTATTCTCTTTCGTAGCGCCGACCCAGTTACGGTTGTCAATCTGGCCAAACTTGCCATCGTGGTTATAGTCAACTTCGGCCGTGACCGTGAAGCCGGGGACGACATCGTAGGCAACGTTTGCCGCGACACCGTAATTCTTGTCATCGTCAGCGGAAACCTGGAGATTGAACGAGGTCTTCTCGTTGAACTTGTAGGTGCCGCCTCCCCAGACTGCCCAGTTGCCGCCCCACTGCTTATAGAAGTTGCGGTCGATGTTCTTGTCGGTGCCGTAGCCGGCCATCAAGAACAGAGACAGAGCGCTCGAAGCGTTCACGTCCAAGCGAACCTTGCCGGCATATTCTTCGAAGGTGCTGTCATAAGCAGCGACGCCCGTGATCGCGCCCCAGCCCTGCGTGTACTTCACGCCGCCGACGACATGCGGGACATAGCTGTCGATCGTGTCGTAACCCGAACTGATGTACGTGAAAGGCGGGACGCCGGTCGGGCCAGCGCTGCCGCTACCTTCTTCGAGGGAAACCACGCCCGACAAACCGTTGCCGAGGTCGAAGTAGTACTGGACGACGTTGCTGTCGAAGCCGCCATAGGGGACGATCGTGTCGTTGATGACGTTGCCGGCGTAACCGATGAAGGTGTCGAAGGCCGGGTCGTCCTTACCGACGCGCAGACCACCGAGCTGGATCCAGGCGAAGTTCAGCGTAATGCCCGTGTTGCGGGCCTGCCAGTTGTTGCGGCTGTCGTTGGTCGTGGCCTGGTTGGCATAGTCGCCGAAGCTGTTGCCGAAGTTGAAGCGGGTCTCGGTGTAGGTCTTCAACGTGCCGAGTTCGGTTTCCTGGCCGGTCCAGGTCTTCAGGTTGAAGCGGGCATTCTTCCAGTAGGTCGAGTGGTCGTCTTCGCCCATGCTGTCAGGAACGTGATTGACGCCATCGAACGAACCGGCATCACCCACGCCGACGTCGTAGCGGACATAGCCGCCGATGCGCAGGCAGGTTTCGGTGCCGGGGATGTAGAAGTAACCAGCGCCGTAGACGTCGCAGATCTTGACGTATTCAGCGGGTTCCGGC
>NZ_RZRR01000448.1:0-4476 GCF_003998555.1 Mesorhizobium sp. M7A.F.Ca.CA.002.09.1.1
CATCCTCCGCATTGTTCTCTCCACCCTGCTGATCGTGATTGCGGGAGCGATCGGCGCGCTGGTGGTGCTAACCAAGACCGAGCGCGGCCGCGACAATCTCGCCGGCATCATTTCGCGGCTGGCATCGACCGACGACCGCAAGATCACGGTCAGCGGCATAGACGGCATCTGGTCGGGAGCCCTCAGCGTCGACCATGTCGTGCTGGAGGATCGCGAGGGTGCCTGGCTGGTGGCGCGCAAGGTGGCCGTCGACTGGTCGCCGCTGGCGCTGCTGTCGAAAAACTTCAGCGCCGACCGCATCGCTGCCGAGCGCATAGAACTCGCCCGGTTGCCGGTGGCCAGCACGCAGCCGGCGCCGAGCGGCGGCACGACGACGCTGCCGGTTTCCATCGACATCAAGCAGATCGACCTGCCCGAGATCGCGCTTGGCCAGCAACTGGCCGGCAGCGGCATCGCCGAACTTGCCGCCAGGGGCATGCTCAAGGCCGACGCCGCGCCGCTGGCGGTCGAGACGGTGCTCAACGTCACCCGCCATGACGGCAAGCAAGGCAATGTCGATGCCAAGATCCACTTTGCGCCGGCGGACAACAGGCTCGATCTTGACCTCAAGGCCTCGGAGCCGGCAGGCGGCATCATCGCCAATCTGCTCAAGCTGCCCGATACGCCGCCGGTCGACATAATTGTCTCGGGCACCGGGCCGCTCGCCAATTGGAACGGCATCGGCACGTTCTCGGTCGACGGCAAGATCGTCACCCAGCTGACAGGCCGGCACCAACTGACCGACAAGGGTAATCATGTTGAGGCCAAGGGCGACGGCGATTTCGCTCGCTTCCTGCCTGAGAATCTCAAGCCGCTGTTTGCCGGCAAGACCAGCTTCGATGTCGCCGGCACCGCCACATCGGCCGGTGGCGTCAGTGTCGACCGCGCCAACATCGACAGCGATGCGGTGCACGGCACCGCGACCGGCATTGTCGATCCTGCCGGCGCCAGCGACCTCTCGATCGAACTCGCCGCCAAGGGTCCGCCCGTTGTGATCAGCGTCGGCAGCAAGGCGCAACCGATCACGCTGGCGATCAGCAATGCCACCGCCCGCGCCTTCGGCGACGGCAAGGCACCGATCATCGACATCGGCGCCTCCTTCGTCTCCATCGTCGCCGGCGGCACGCGGCTGGATGATCTGGCGGCGCAGATCCATTCCGACGGCTTTGACATCCAGAACCGCGCCGGGCCGGTCACCGTCAAGCTGCAGGCAGGTGGCCTCAACACCGACGTGGCGACGCTGGCGCCGCTGATCACCGGCAAGATCGATGTCGATCTGGCCGGGTCGGTCAGCAAGGATGCCATTGCCATCGACCAGGGCACGCTGCGCTCCGACGCGCTCAACGCCTCTCTGACGGCGACGGTGGCGCTTGCCGACCTGTCGATGCAGCTGAAGATGAACGCGGATGCCGTGGCGACGGCCTTTCCGCCGCAGATCGCCTCGGTGCTTGGCGCTCGGGTGAAATTCTCGGCCACCGCGGCCCGCGATCCGCAGGGATCCTTCGCCGCCAACTCGATCGAATTCACGTCCGGCACGCTCAGCGCCGCCGGCACGGCCAGCATGCAGGGCACCGACATCCGGGCCGACATCAAGGGCAAATTGGGCGACGTTTCCGTGCTGTCGCCGACAGTCGGCGTGCCGGTTGCCGGTGGCGTCGATTTCGCGCTGTCGGCAAGCGGCGCGATGACGGCGCCGGATTTCACCGTTACCGCCGATAGCGACAGCCTGACGGCATCGGGCCGCACGGTGAAGAGCATCAAGCTGACGGCGAGCGGCAAGGCCGATATCACCAGTCCCGCCGCCAACGTATCGCTGACCGGCTCCGTCAACGACCAGCCGCTCGATATCAAGGCAGCACTGGTGACAAGCGAGGGCAAGCGTTCGATCAACGGATTCCTGGTCTCGCTGGGCGACAACAAGGTCTCGGGCGATCTCGCGCTGGACGACAAGTACATGCCGCTCGGCACGCTGACGCTCGACGCGCCCGCTATCGACCAGTTGGCCGCACTCGCCGGCCAGGCGGTGACGGGCGACATCGACGGCACCATCGGCTTTGCCAAGGAGGGCGACGCGCCCTCCGTCGCGATCGATGCGAAGAGCACTTCGATCGCGCGTGGCGACGTGACGGCCAAGGCCATCACCGTCAATGCGCTGATCGCCAATTATCTCAAGGCGCCGGCGATCGCCGGTTCGATAAAGGCTGACAGCGTCACTTCCGGAACCACCGAAATCAGCGGCATCGGCGTCGACCTGAAGCGCGACGGCGATTGGACCAATTTCACCGGCGGCGCCACCATAGCGGGCATTCCGGCGACCGCTGCCGGCCGGGTGAAGATCGCCGACGGCAACACGAGCGTCGAGATTACCTCGGGCGAGGCGACGGTTCGCGGCATCAAGGCCGCAATCGCTCAGGCGTCGACACTGAGCATCGCCAACGGCACGGCCAGCATCGAGAAACTGGCGCTCGATGTCGGCGGCGGTTCGGTGACGCTGTCGGGCACTGCCGGTCAGACGCTCGACCTCGCGGCGCAATTTTCGGCACTGCCCGCGGCGCTCGCCAATGAATTTTCGCCCGGCCTCGACGCCGTCGGCACGCTCAGCGGCACGGCTGGAGTGACCGGGCCGCCGGCCGCTCCCGATGTCCGCTTCAATGCGCAACTGGCTGGCGTCGAAACCAGCCAGACTCGCCAGGCGGGGCTCGGAGCGCTGGCTGTCGACGCGGCAGGCAGTTACACCATGGCCGGCGGCGTGGTGCTCCATCAGGCGACACTGACCGGTGACAAGATTTCCGGCAAGGCAGCCGGCACCCTCAATCCGAACGGCGCCAGCGATTTTGCGCTCGATCTCATCTCATCCGGCCCCAGCCTGCCCCTGATTGTCGGCAGCGCCGGGAGCCCGGTCAAGATCGAAATCCGGTCCTTGTCGGCAAAGGTGGCGGGCGAGAGCACGCGGGCCCGCCTGGATGTCTCTGCGATCCTGCCCTCGATCGTCACCAGTCCAGCGAGGGTGGACGGGCTTGCCCTGGCGTTGCACTCGGATGCGTTCGATCTGAAGAACCGCGCAGGGCCAGTTTCCGGCACAGTGTCGGTGGACAAGGTCGGTCTCGACAATCCGGTGATTGCGCCGCTGATCGCCGGCAAGGTCACGGCGGCGCTCAGCGGTCGCCTGACAGCCGATGCGGTTGCCATAGACAGCGGCTCGCTCAAGAGCGATGCGCTGAACAGCCAGGTTGCCGGCCAGGTATCGCTGCGTGACGGTGCCATCGACCTCAATCTGAAGGCGGATGCCCCATCGTCGGCCTTGCCGGCGGCGGCACGCGGCATGCTTGGCGAACGCGCTGAGATCAGCGCCACGCTGAAGCGCGACCCCAACGGCAGTATCGCTATAGGCGGATTGAAGCTGACCTCGGGCGCGCTGACCGCAGACGGGCAAGCCAGCCTTGCCGACAACAAGGTGGCCGCCGACATCAAGGGTGCGCTGAGCGATATCTCGCTGCTGTCGAAAGACGCCAAGGGCGCCATCGCTTTTGCGTTGAACGCGCAGGGCCCGGCCGCGGCGCCGGACCTGTCGTTGACCATCGACAGCGACCGCCTTCTCGTGGCGGCGCGAGAGATCACCGGGCTGAAGCTGACCGCCACCGGCAAGGCCGATGCCGCCAATCCGGCGGCGAATGTGCAGCTGACCGGCAATGTCGCCGGCCAGGCGCTGCAAGGTAGTGCCGTGCTGGCGACGGCGGACGGCAAGAGCGCCATCAATGGCCTGCTGCTGTCGCTCGGCAAGAACAGGATTTCCGGCGATCTGGCGCTGGATGAAAAGTTCGTGCCGGTCGGCACCATCGCGCTCGACCTGCCCGATATCGGCCCGCTGGCAGCACTTGCCCTGGAGAAGGCCGAAGGCGATGTGCGCGGCACGATCGCCTTTTCGAAGAACGGCAATGCGCCACAGGTCGCAATCAAGGCGGCGACAGCATCGATTACGCGCGGCGACCTGCAGGCGAAAGCCGTCTCGATCGATGCGCTGGTCGCCAACTATCTGGCGGCGCCCGTGATCTCCGGAAAGATCCGCGCCGACACCGTCACGTCGGGCGGCACCGTGATCAGCGGCATCGATGTCGACTTGAAGCGCGACGGCGACTGGACCGGCTTCTCCGGCGGCGCAACCGTCAAGGGCATTCCGGCACAGGCCGCCGGCCGGGTGAAAGTGGCCAACGGCACGACGACCATCGAGCTTGCCTCCGGCCAGGCGACTGTCCAGGGCATCAAGACGGCCATCGCCCAGGCCTCGACCGTCAGCATTGCCAACGGCACAACGACGCTGGACCGGCTCGTGCTCAACCTTGGCGGTGGTACGGCGACGGTGACCGGCAAGGTCGGCACGGCGCTCGACATCAATGCGACGCTGGCGCGGGTGCCGATGTCGCTCGCCAACAGTTTCTC
>NZ_RZRR01000449.1:0-4474 GCF_003998555.1 Mesorhizobium sp. M7A.F.Ca.CA.002.09.1.1
CATTTGGCGGTGCGGATGCGGGCGAGCTTGTAGGCGTCCAGGATCGACAAAGCATAGATCAGGAAGCCGCCGGCGTGACGGCCGACGAAGCTGGCATCGGGCGGCGCGATCTTGGCCGTCACCCATGCCAGGATCACCATGAAGAAAAGGAATTGAAGGCCGCGCACCGGCACGCCCAGAATGACGTGCCCGCTTCCCGGCAGCACGATTGCGGCGCCGAGAACCAGATAGGGATTGGCGGGTGCAGTGGCGGAACTGGTCATGCGGCCTGCCGTTCGCTTTTGTTGATCGCGTCGCGAAGCGCCGACACCGACATCAGCAGCCTTTCGATCAGCGCGGGATCGAGTGCGGCGTCGCCGAATTCGGCCTGCCGGAAAACGCCATAGCGCGCCCGCTCGGCTTCGGCCAGAAGCCAGACGATGCGTATACCCTTGGGCGTGATCAGCAGTTCCTTGGCGCGCCCTTCGGAAAAGATCTCGATATGGCTGGCGATCAGGCCTTGCGGAAAGCGCGCCGCCCTGCGGTCGGTGCGCAGCACCGACTCGGCGGGAAATCCCGGAGCCTTGGGCAGCGTATGCTCGAGATGATCGAAATTGGAGAAGGTCGTCGGCGAGCCCGGCCGCATCATCATGTCGAAGGTGGCTGGTACCGCGACCTCTTCGGTGATCGAAACACTGAGCCAGCGCGCCGGCAGTTTGCGCGTCGCCAGCGTATCGACGATGGTGCGCACCTGGACACGTTTGCTGTTCCAGGATCCTTCCCAGGTGATGACGCCGGCGGTGCCATCCGAAACATTGGCAGCATCGGCGATGATTGTGCGGATGCGGTCCTGCTCGACGGCGAGCGCCATCGATGCCCTGCTGCGGCTGGCACGCGCTTGCCAGGCAAGGTGGAGAACGACAACCAGGACAATGGCCCCGGCCAGCAGTGCTGATGTCAGATCGGACATTTTCTCATGCCAGGCCCGCCCGGGATCCGGACGGGCCTACTCCCATCAATAACCCTGCGGCTTTGGCCACGGCATGGTGAACTGGTCGCCGCGCCGCACGAATTTGTAACGGTAGAAGTGGAACCACAGCGAGATCAGGAAGTAGAAGGCGACCATGGCGATCAGCTGCGAGCCGAAGCCGAGGAAGATGGCGAAGAAGGTCACCACGCACAGGCAGAACAGCACCATGGCCGGGATCGGATGGAAGGGGTGGGTGTAGCCTCGGCGGATCGAGCCCAGCGGCCATTTCTTGCGGAACATGATGATGTTGATGCTCATGAACGTGTATTGCAGCACCCCCGACAGGATCGAAAAGGTGATCGCCTGGTTGAGGTCGGCGATGAAGGCGAAGGCCAGCGCGATCGGCAGCAGGAACAGGATCGAGCGATAGGGCGTGCGATATTTCGGATGCACGGCCGAGAACCATGTCGGCAGATAGCGGTCGCGGCCGAGCGAGAACCAGGCGCGCGCCGCATCGTTGATGCAGCCATTGGCCGACGCCAGCGCGGCGAGCAGCGTGGCGACGAACAACAGGTTCTCGAGCAGCGGGCTGCCGGTCAGCTTGCCGGCGTCCCACAGTGGATAGTAGGTGATGCCGAGATATTCCCAGGGCATCAGGGAGGCGCAGACATACCAGGTCATGGCCGCCGCGATCAAAAGCGTGATCATGCCGGCCATGGTGCCGTAAGGCAGCGAGCGGGCCGGGGAGCGCACTTCCTCGGCGGCCTGTGTGGTGCCTTCGATGCCGAGATAGTACCATATGCCGAACTGGAAGGCGGCGATGACGCCGATCCAGCCATAGGGAAGCGCATTGCCTGGGGTGACCAGTTCGTTCAGCTTCAGCACCGCGCCTTGCGTCCACGGGCTGACCGAAAAGAACAGGATGACGATCGAGATATAGGCGATCGCGGTGATGACGAAGTTGACGTTGAGCGTCATCAGCACGCCGCGATAGTTCAGCCACGCCAGCACGACGATGGTCGCGGCGATGAAGGAATTGTGGGTGAGCCCTTCGACGCCGGCCTTGGCGACGATGGTGTCGCCGAGCAGGATGGCGTCGGACACTTCGAGCATCGTGTAGGCAAAGACCAGGAACAGCGCGACGTTGAACGCCATCAGCGGTCCGACGATGTGCTTTGCCTGCGCATACTGGCCGCCAGCGGCGGCCACGGTCGATGTCACCTCGGAATCGATCATCGCGACCGAGGTGTAGAGCAATCCGACGACCCAGCAGACGATGAGCGCGGCCAGCGCGCCACCCTTGTCCGCCGAGAAATTCCAGCCGGTGAATTCGCCGACCAGGACGATGCCGACGCCGAGCGCCCAGACATGGGCCGGTCCGAGCACGCGCAGGAGTGAAACTCTGTCCCCTTGGACAGCCGGGGCAGCCGGTTCAAGTGCGATCGTCATTGTTCAATCCTCACTCAGATCCGGTGTTTTTCGGAAGTGGCTTCCAGTTCGCCTTCGCGCGACGAGGTCAGCACCTCTTCGGAGAAGGTCGTGTCGACCTTGAACCAGTCGTAAAGCATCCACAAAGCGAGCACGATCGAGATGCCCCAGCATGCGTAAGAGAGTGCCACCCACATGATCGTGTCCCCGAATTAAATCGTCCTCAGAACTCTTACTTGTCGTCGAATTTTTCGTTGATGACGTCGCGATATTCGCGGTCGGATGCGCGAAACAGGAAGACGAAATAGCCTATCAGCACCGCAGCCATTATGATCAGCGTCGGCCAGTCGATGACATAATGGAAGCGGTTCTGGATGATGTCGTGCGCGGTCTCGGGCGTGTAGCCGAGCTTTTCCCAGATCGAGGCCATGGTCGGGTTCTGGCCGAGCGCTTCCCACGTCTTGGCGTCGAGCGCGTCGATGGATTTCGCCGCACCGGCGAGGCCCAGTTTCAGCGGCAGCCACAGCGCCACGAAAATGGCGACGACGACGACGGCGATGTCGAAAACCTGCCCGGCCTTGCTCTGCTCCGGCGGCGTGTAGCGGGACATTTCTTCTACCCCTCAGGACTTGCGGTTGCGGAATGCGTCGGCGTTCTTGATGTCGAGCCCGTAGATGAATTCCTTGTCTTCCTTGTAGTGCTTGACCATCGCCAGGATGGCGGCCGTGTTGAAGATCAGCACGGCGGCGGCGGCGATCGCGACCACGGCCTTGATGCCGCTGTGCGGGATGTAGGGCCATGTCATGAGCAGGACGAAGAGGATCGTCGCCCACAGGCAGACGATCAGGAGCGCAGATCCGCGCACGTCGGAGCGGTACAGCGCTTCGATGCGCTGTTGCATGTCTGACATCGGTTTTCCCCTTTTTCCAACGCCAGGCCCCGAATTGGCCGGCCGCTGCCCTCTTTCAAGAGAGTGAAATTTTTTTCATAAATTCAGTCCGAATCCCGCAATTGTCAAGCGCGATTTACGTGAGGTTAACTGTTTGCTTTGCGCGGTGGATTTTGCCTGACAATGAAATTAATTGCTTATGGGTATTGCGGCGTCCTGGCGTTTGCGATCAATATTCGGTCAAAGCTCCCGCCACTGCGCAGGGGGCAGGGAACAGCAGAGCATTATCGAAACGGAGGACGAGCGGATGACGGCATCCTGGAGATTTTCGACCCTGGCGGATCGCCACCGAGCGCTCGGTTCGAAGCTCGAAGACTGGAGCGGCATGGGAACCGCCTGGACCTACGACAAGGATGCCGACGAGGAGTACATCGCCATCCGCACCAAGGCTGGCCTGATGGATGTCTCCGGCCTCAAGAAGGTGCACATCACCGGGCCGCATGCTTCACACCTGATCGACCTGGCGACGACGCGCGACGTCGAAAAGATCTATCCCGGCAAGTCGGCCTATGCCTGCATGCTGAACGAGGCGGGAAAATTCACCGACGATTGCATCCTCTACCGCACCGGCCCCAATGCCTGGATGGTCGTGCATGGTTCGGGCACCGGCCATGAAGAATTGCAGCGGGCGGCTATGGGCCGCGACGTGTCGCTGCGCTTCGACGACAATCTGCACGATCTTTCGCTGCAGGGGCCAACCGCCGTCGACTATCTGGCCAAGCACGTGCCGGGCATTCGCGACCTCAACTATTTCCATCATATGCAGACGCAACTGTTCGGTTTGCCCGTCATGATCTCGCGCACCGGCTACACCGGCGAGCGCGGCTACGAGATCTTCTGCCGCGGCCAGGATGCCGGCACGATCTGGGACAGGATTCTCGACGAGGGCAAGAGCGCCGGCATCATTCCGTGCCGCTTCACCACCCTCGACATGCTGCGGGTGGAAAGCTACTTGCTGTTCTACCCCTACGACAATTCGCAGAAATACCCGTTCGAGAACGAAGGACCCGGCGACACGCTGTGGGAACTCGGCCTCGACTTCACCGTCAGCCCCGGAAAGACCGGCTTTCGCGGCGCCGAGGAGCATTATCGCCTCAAGGGTAAGGAGCGCTTCAAGATCTACGGCGTTCTGCTCGACGGCAAGGAGC
>NZ_RZRR01000044.1:0-13408 GCF_003998555.1 Mesorhizobium sp. M7A.F.Ca.CA.002.09.1.1
CCGATACCAAGACGGTGGCCGCAGTGATCCGCGCGCTGAAGGCGACGTCGTGATCGGGCCGACGGGTGCGGTCAAGGTCATGGTGGCGACGAAGCCCGTCGACTTCCGCAAGGGTGCGGAGGGATTGGCGGCGCTGGTGCGAGAGACAATGGGGGCCGATCCGTTCAGCGGGGCCGTCTACGTCTTCCGGGCGAAGCGGACTGACCGGATCAAGCTGATCTTCTGGGATGGCACCGGGGTTTGCCTGCTAAGCGTTTGGAGGATGGGGAGTTCCGCTGGCCGAAAGTGCATGACGGCATGATGCGGCTGACGGCCGCGCAGCTCTCGGCGCTACTCGAAGGTCTCGACTGGCGGCGAGTCCATGAGGCGCGCCGGACCCGCGTGCCAGCCCAGGCGGGCTGACCCGCGACGAAGTGAATCAGCCTAGATTCCGCTGTCGCGGGCTGTCGGCGAATATGGTCTGATCCGTTCATGGCGATGACGGCTGACCAGCTTCCCGACGATCCGGACGCGCTGAAGGCGATGGTCCTGGCGCACGACGTCGAGAATGCCCGTCTGATTCAGATCATCAAGGAATTGCAGCGTCACCGCTTCGGCCGGCGTGCCGAGACGCTCCCCGAGGATCAATTGCTGCTGGGGCTCGAAGAGGCGGAGCAGATCGAGGCCGCCGGTGAGGAAGAGAAGGAGCAATCTGCTCCCGCCGAGCGGCAAGCAAAGGCCACGAGGCGCCGGGCCAACCGGGGCGCGCTGCCACCCCATCTGCCGCGCGTGGAGATGGTCGTCGACATCGAGGACCATGCCTGCCCATGCTGCCGCAATGGCTTGCATCGGATCGGCGAGGACGTGAGCGAGCGGCTCGACATCGTTCCGGCGCAGCTGCGTGTAATCGTCGTGCGCCGGCCCAAATATGCCTGCCGCGCCTGCGAGGACGTCGTGGTTCAGGCTTCCGGCGCCGGCCCGGCTGATCGAGGGTGGTCTTCCGACCGAGGCAACGGTCGCCCAGGTGCTGGTCTCAAAATATGCCGATCACCTTCCGCTCTATCGTCAGGCGCAAATCTACGCCCGGCAGGGTATCAATCTCGATCGCTCTACGCTCGCCGACTGGGTCGGCCGCGCCGCCTGGCACCTGCGTCCGGTGCATGAGCGGCTGCTTGGCAAGCTGAAGTCCTCGGCAAAACTCTTCGCCGACGAGACGACCGCGCCGGTGCTCGATCCCGGCCGCGGCAAGACTAAGACAGGTCAACTCTGGGCCTATGCCCGCGATGACCGACGATGGGAGGGGAGCGACCCGCCGGGCGTCGCCTATGTCTATGCGCCGGACCGAAAGGCCGAGCGTCCGATCGCTCATCTCGCAGGCTTCACCGGAATCTTGCAGGTCGACGGCTATGGCGGCTATCGCGTGCTGGCCGACAAAAGCGGCGTCACGCTCGCCTTCTGCTGGGCGCATGTCCGTCGGCGCTTTTATGAACTGGCAGCAGCCGGTCCCGCGCCGATCGCCAGTGACGCGCTGAGACGGATCGCCGAACTCTACAAGATCGAGGATGACATCCGTGGCCGATCGGCCAACGAGCGCCGCGCGATGCGTCAGGACAAAAGCCGCGCCATCGTCGCCGATCTCGAACCCTGGCTGCGTGAGAAGCTCGGCCTGATCAGTCAGAAGACCAAGCTCGCAGAGGCAATCCGCTACACGCTCTCACGCTGGGAAGGCCTCTCGCACTTCCTTGACGACGGCCGCATCGAGATCGACAGCAACACCGTCGAACGCTCGATCCGTCCGATCGCAATCTCGGGGTCATTCTGCCCATGTTGGGCAGGAGGTCGAAGTCCCGTGCGCAGCAATGGATCTGGGCTCCCCGCGCGCGTCGCTTGCTGCACTGCTTGAACTGAACAAGCTCTTGATCCAGCGCCGTTTCCGGCGAGGCTCTCCGGATGGTTTCATCATCGGGGAGACTCAAAATGAGAACCTTGCCGCCACCGACACGATCTCTCGTGATCGTTCGCCAGCTCAGCATGCGCTCGACTCGCACAAGCTAGTCGGGCTGAGCGCAGCGCAACGAACGATCGTGATCGCCCGGCTCGCCAATGTGCTGATGGCCGCCGCCGGTATCGTGACGGAGGAGAGCCGCGATGACGAGCCGTAATCTGATTCCGGCCACCATCCTCAAGCGCAAGGCCGTTGTCTATGTACGTCAGTCCACGCAGGCGCAAGTGCAGCTCAATCTTGAGAGCCAGCGTCGGCAATATGAGCTGGTCGACGTCGCGCGGCGCTGGGGATTCCGCAAGGTTGAGGTGATCGACGAGGACTTGGGACGCACCGCAAGTGGAGCTGTGGAACGTCCCGGTTTCGAACGCCTGGTCGACGATCTGTGCACCGGTCATGTGGGCGCTGTGCTTTGCCTGGAGGCGTCCCGCCTGTCTCGCAACGGACCGGACTGGCATCGGCTGCTCGAGTTGTGCGGCGAAGTCGATGCACGGGTGATCGATCTGGACGGAGTCTACGATCCGGGACTGCCGAACGATCGCCTGCTGCTCGGCATGAAGGGGAGCATAAGCGAGTTCGAACTCGGGGTGCTGCGTGCTCGCATGTACGAAGCTGACCGCGCCAAGGCACAGCGCGGCGAACTGCGCATCTCTGTGCCCTTCGGCTACGTCTGGCACCGGGATTACGGTCTCGGGTTCGATCCCGATATACGCCTGCAGGAGACCATTCGCCTGATATTCGCGCGTTTCCGCGAACTCGGCAGTGCCCGCCAGGTCCTGATCTCGATGATCGACGATGGCGTGCATTTCCCCAGACCCTCCGACGGCAAGAAGATGGTGTCCTTCGCCTGGGTTCCGGTCCGCTACCGCAACGTGATCTCCGTCCTGAAGAACCCGTTCTACGCCGGCGCTTATGTCTATGGTAAGAGCGAGAAGCGCACCGAGATCGTGGATGGCCGCGTCCGCAAGAGCTATGGTCATTACAAGCCGGCCAGCGATTGGGCGGTGGTGCTCAAGGAGCATCACGAAGGCTATATCGGATGGAGCGAGTACGAACGGAACCAGGAACTTCTCGCCGCCAACGCCTATGGCAAAGCCGGCGGCGTCAAGTCGGGCCGCGGCGGTCGCGCGTTGCTCCCGGGTCTTCTCTCCTGTGGTCGATGCGGGCGAAGACTGGTTGTCACGTATGCCGGACGTGGCCAAGGTTACCCGGTCTATCGTTGCGAGAACACCATGATGGCGCAGGCGCGATGCATGTCGTTCAACGGCTTTCGCACCGATGCGGCGGTGGCCCGCGAAGCCTTGGAGGCGGTTGCGCCGATGGCGATCGAGGCGGCGTTGGAGGCTGAACAGATGCAGCTGGAGAGCGAAGCCAGGCGGCGGCAGATGATCGAGATGGACCTGCAGCAGGCACGCTATGAGGCATCGCTCGCCGAGCGCCGCTACGCCGCCTGCGACCCGGAGAACCGGCTTATAGCGGCCCAGCTCGAGAGGAACTGGGAAGCTAGGCTCAGGCGCGTGGAGACCTGCGAGGCCCGGCTCAGTGAAGTCCAGCGTATGGAGCCTGTCGACGCGATCCCTGACTTCACCGGCCTCGCCCAGGATCTCGAAGCCGCCTGGAATGCGCCGGGTGTCGATATGCGGTTCCGTCAGCAACTGCTGCGCGCGCTCATCAAGGACATTGTGGCGGACGTCGATGACGACGCGCGCGATGTGATCCTGACCATCCATTGGCATGGGGGCCAGCATTCCCAGGTAAGGGTTCGCAAGTCCAAATCCGGAGAGCATGGCCAGAGTACGCCTGAGGAGGCTCTGGCGGTCATGCGATCCATGGCAACGCGATGGTCGGATGCCGAAATCGCCGCCACACTCAACCGCATGGGCATGAAGACGGGTCAGGGAAAGACCTGGACGGCGCGACGCGTCCAATCCCTGCGCACGGTGCACAAGATCAGCGGCTATCGGTCTTCCGACAAGAACGGCGAGTGGCTTACCATGTCGGACGCGGCCGCGAAGCTTGGCGTGTCGCACGTCAAAATCCGCCGGTTCGTCAGGGACGGCATATTACCAGCCGAGCAGGTCATGCGCGGCGCGCCCTACCAGATCCGCGCCAGCGACCTTGAAGATGAACGGATCAAGGCCGATTTGGCGCGCAAATCTCCGCGTATCATCAACGACGATAATCAGAAATCGCTGTTTCCCGCCATTTGAAGAGGGGGTGCATAATGAATCAGTCTTCGCGCTCAACCGCAAGAACGCGCTCTTCGCAGGCTCTGACGGCGGCGCCGAACACTGGGCAGTCATCGCCTCGCTGATCGAAACCTGCAAGCTCAATGGTGTCGAACCGCTCGGCTTATCTCGCCGATGTCCTCACCAGGATCGTCAACGGCCACCCCAACAGCCAGATCGACGATCTCCTGCCTTGGGTCTACATCAACAAGCTCGAGCTCAAGGCCGTGGCCCGAGAATACCGCTTACTCTTGACATGCACGGGCCGGAACAGGTTAACCCGCATATCTGCGCGATGCCGCGAGCATGGTTGCGGTCGGTCTTGTTGACCTGTGCCTTGAGAACGCCTTGGAATGACGGGGCTCGATACAGGTCACGTAGTCCGGCTGCCGCCAGACCAACCATTGGGATAAGGGGCCGGCTTCAAGCCTGATCCGGGCGAGATTCCATGCGGGGTTCTTCAATGCGTCAGCAAGATCGTCCGGATGACTAGCAACCTTCATCTCTCGGCAAATTCGGCGCCCTTCTCACGATGCAAACGGTGGTCTCTTTCACGGAGACGTCCAGTCCGGCATAATTTTTCATGCTGCGCTTCCTTTCCTGATGCTTGTGGCTGTTCACACAGACCACGTTTTGTCATCATCTCGAAGCGCAGCACTTCAAAACAACCCGTTCAAGGCGGGGGGCAAAGCCGAATACCACAATCTAAACACCTAGCGATGCTGTTCAAATTCGCCTTGCCGGCATGGGACCCCATCGCTGTCATCACAGGAAGCAGTACGTGGGAGGGGAACTGCTCGCAGTGATGAATCGTGTTCCGAGCCACTACCCATTCAGTTTCGTCCCAGTTGTTACCTCCCGTATTCAGGTTGCGGTCGAACCGCGGGAAGGCCGAACTAGTGATTTCCAGGCGAATTTGATGGCCGGCCGGAAACCAATTACTTGTGGCGTCGAGATCAATCTCGATTTTGCATATAACGCTCGGTTCCATGAAAACAGCCCGATCAAAGCCCTCGCGATAGCGGACGCGCAGTATCCCGTCCACCACGTCAATCGCACGGCCATCGGGATGTACGTCCAACAGTCTGGCCACGAAGTCCGTGTCCGGGGCCGAAGAAGAGACGAAGAGGACCGCCCGGACAAATCCGGTAACCTCCATGCCCTCTGTGAGGGGCGGTGAAGTGAAGCAGAGGACGTCTGGACGAAGCTGGACGTCCTGGTAATCGCGGGGTCCTATAGTAGTTCCACTTGACTTCCCGCCGTCCATCCCCAAGAACGGCGCCGGATCCCCAGGGTCGTAGGTAAACGTGTCAGCCGGCTCGTCGGCACTCGGAGGCTCTACATCAAGAGTCCCGTCGCCTAGACGGGTCGCGGCATTCCCGCCGCTGCGGAGGAACCAGTGCTGCAGTTCCACACCAAGAGGGGGCCATTCTGACGCGGCACGCCACTCGTTGCGACCCATCACGTAGTACTGGACGCGGGGCATTCCCTCGATCCGGTCGGGCTTGTCGTTCAGCCAGCAGTCGAACCAGTCCAGGTAGATCTGCCAGCAATCCAGGCGCGCGTCGCCCAGCTCGCGCTCGCCGATAACCGTCGGGGCTTTGAGACTCTCGGTGCCACAATGCGTGGCTGGCGACAGAATGATATGTTGGTGATCGCGTGCCGCCGGGCTCAATCCGCGAGCACTAAAAACGCGCTGCTGGTGAAGCGCGTCGGCAGCCCCCACGTCGTACCACGAGTTCACGAACAGGGCTGGGACGTCGATGGTCGAGTCCTCGCTAAGCATCCCATTCCGATCCCCCCAGGGATCGCCTGGGTCACGCGAGACCCAGTCCTCCCAGTCAGTCGGCGGTCCCCCAAGGCTCTTAAGCATGTTGACGAGCGGCAGCGACGCGAAAGCCCGCTGATACTCCTCATCGCTTTTCGGTTGCACTCGGGACCGGTCCTTCGCTGCGGTTTGGTGGAACCAGGGGACAAACGCGGCAACCTCCACCGCACCGCCGAGACGGAGATCCCCGTTGCGATATCGCCCTCCGGCAGAGCCGTTCGCGCCGCCCGATCCCTGCGCAATTGCGCATCGGTGGGCTGGATGGCACAACTGCGCCAGCAAAACCTGCGCGATACCAAGCGCCGAGCACCCATATGTGCCCACGCGTCCATTCGACCATGGCTGCTGCGAAATCCAGGACAGCGTGTCATAACCGTCGTCCCTTTCATTCTCCATGAGGGTGAATACGCCGCCGGAATCGAAGACTCCACGAAGCTCCTGCACAAGTACGGCGAAGCCTTGTCCAGCAAACATTCTTGCCACTTTGTGGCGAGGCTCAACCGGACAGCGATAGGGCGTCTTACCGTATTGAGTTCGGATAAGGATTGACCCGAGTTCCCCAGTGTAACCAATAGGCCGATACAGGTCCGTGGCGAGCTCAACGCCGTCCCGCATTGGAACGCGCAAGCCGGTCTGCAAAACCACTTCGTATCGCGGCGTTGGCGGTTTAATCGGGCCTAGTTCATTACACACTTCAGAGTGCCTCCCAGACATTGAGACTGATTCAAGATGGAGTGGCCAATTTCGACGGGTCTCAGCATTCTATCTGCACGGTGGTGTTCCAGCCCACCTGCCTGTGCAATACCAGATGGAATACGCTCATTGGGGTGGCGCTGATTGCATGCCTTTCACTTAGCGAGCCAGCAGGCTGACAGGTGCTGTGGTCCAACTTCGATCGCCGGCGGCTCCTCAGCTTTGCAACGGTCGAAGGCAAGCGGGCAACGAGGATGGAAACGGCAGCCCTTCGGCACGCGCGCGGCACTTGGAACCTCGCCCTGCAGGGCCGGCAACTCGGCGCGACCTGCGTTGCCGCCAATCTGCGGTGTGGCGTTGCGCAAGGCGACGGTATACGGATGGCGAGGGTTGAATGTGATCTCGTCGGCGCTACCAATCTCGACCAATTTTCCAAGATACAAGACCGCAATCCGGTCGGCGATCAGCCAGGCAAGGGGCAAATCGTGGGTGATGAACAGCAGCGCCATGTTGTGCCTGTCGCGCAAGTCAACCAGGACCTGAAGAATCTGAGCGCGTATCGAGACATCGAGCATCGATACAGGTTCATCAGCAACGATGAGTTCCGGCCGGACGGCAAGCGCTCCTGCAATCACGACGCGCTGGCGCTGCCCGCCGGATAGCTCGTGCGGGAAGCGGGCGAAGAAATCGCCGGGAGGATTGAGCCCAGCGGCCGCAAGCGCTTCACTCACCCGGTCGGCGAGTTGAGTGGCGTTACCGACCAGCCGCAGGGACTGCAACGGCTCCGCCACGATGTCGAACACGGTGTGTCGCGGATTGAGGGCCTGATAAGCGTCCTGGAAGATCATTTGCACGCGACGCCGGTACGGACGTAGAGCCGAGAAGCCCTCTACCGACCTCATGTCGCGGCCTTCGAACAGCATTCTGCCGCCAGTCGGCTTGGCAAGCTTGGTGATGACGCGGCCCACAGTGGTCTTGCCGCTTCCCGATTCGCCGACCAGGGCGACGATCTCGCCCCGCCCGACGTTGAGGTCGATCCCGTCTACCGCGCGCATGGCGCCGACAGATCGGCCCAGGACACGGTCGAACAGACCGCCCTGGATAGGAAAATGAACTTGCAGGCTCTCGAGACGCAGGATGCCGGCAGTGTCAGGCATGAACAGCGACCTTGTCTTCTTGCGTCAAGGACCGGTGAAGGTGACAGGCGACACGTCCCCGCCCGAACTTATTGAGGCTGGGGACTTCGGTCGCGCACCCCCCCATGACCGACGGGCAACGCGGATGGAAAGCGCAGCCCGAGGGTCGATTCACCAAGTTGGGAGGATCACCCGGTATTGGCCGGATCATCTTTTTGCCGCTCGCTGGGTTCGGGATCGATTCGATCAGCTGTCGGGTGTAGGGATGTTTGGGCTGGGCGAAAATCTCGGCGACAGTGCCATCCTCGACGATGCGGCCCGCGTACATGATCATTACGCGATCACAACACTTAGCCACCACAGAAAGGTCGTGGGTGATCAAAATCAGGGCGAGGCTCAACTGCGATCGCAAGTCGCCTAGCAGGTTAAGGATCTGAGCCTGAGTGATGACGTCGAGCGCTGTGGTGGGCTCGTCACCAATGATAATCGAAGGTCGACACGCGAGCGCCATGGCAATCATCACCCTTTGTCGCATTCCGCCCGACAACTCGTGAGGGTAGGCGGAACCACGATCCGCCGGGATGCCGACCAGTTGAAGCAACTCACTTCCCCGCTTGGTCGCCTCGCCCCGCGACATGCCGAGCTTCAGCATGCATGGCTCGGCGATCTGCTTGATAATGCGGTGAACAGGATTAAGTGCGTTCATCGCGCCCTGGAAGACAACGGACGTTTCGCTCCAGCGATGTGGCCGCATCGCCGCATCATCGTCGATCGGCAGTCGGTTGCCACGATAGCGCACTTGGCCGCCGCTGACCCGCGCGTTGGGTGATAGTAGACCAGCGATCGCCATCGCGGTCGTGGTCTTGCCACTGCCCGATTCTCCGACGAGGCCCACGGCCTCTCCGGCTCGGAGCGCGAAGCTTACGCCGTCGATTGCTCGCAATGAAACGCCCTTGAGCCCATAATCGACAGAGAGCCGGTCTATTTCCAGAAGCGGTGTTTTGTCCTGGGAGGAGCTGGTCATGGGATCACCCTCCGCCGTGGATTGAACGTGTCGTCAAGGGCACTGCCAATCAGGACGAAGCTAAGCGAAACCGTGAGTACGCACAGTCCTGGGGCGCCGAGGTACCACCAGGCTCCAGCACTGGCCGCGCCGGCGCGCTGAGCGAGCGAAAGCAAAGTGCCCCATGAAGGCTGCAACGGGTCCCCGAGTCCAAGGAATGAGAGCGATGTCTCGACATAGATTGCGCTGGCGACCACCAGCGCACCATTGGCTGCGATTTGCGGCACGAGATTGGGGAGGATGTGCCGCACCATGATGCCGAAATTACTGCTACCCGCAACGCGCGCACGATCAATGAATGGTCGCTCCTTAAGCGACAGTGTCTGACTCCGGACGATACGTGCAACAAAGGACCAGCTTGTCATGCCTATAACGACAATGATCACGAAAAGAGAAGGACGGAAGCCCAGGATTTCTCCACCGCGCCCCATCACCTCGAGAACCACGGGTGTAATGACCAGCGCCAGCACGAAGGACGGCATGACAAAAAAGAAGTCTGTCAAGCGCATCAGCCAGACGTCGACCCTGCCACCATAGTAGCCAGCGGTCGTACCGATTGTAGTCCCAACGACGAGGCTGATCACAGTCGCGAGTAGCGCAATCGTAAGCGAGATCCGGGCACCATGGAGGACCAGATTGAGCACGTCCCGCCCGATTTCGTCCGTGCCGAGCAGATGCTCGCCTGATGGGGGTGCGAGGAAATCGCCAGTTGCATTGATCGCAGTCTGGAGCGGTCCCGCCAGAATATTGGGGACCGCTCCCACAACAAGAAAGAATACCAGACATACGAGGCCCACCTGAGCACCGCCATAGCTGAGAAATTGACGCAGAAAGCCTTTTATTGCGCGCGCCCGGCCTCGCGGGCAATATCGAACAATATTGTCGCTCATTGTCGGACCCTCGGATCTAGAAGGCTGTAGGCAAGATCGGCTACGAGGTTTGCGAGAACAATTGAAACGCCAAGCAACAGGAATATGCCTTGAAGGACTGGGTAGTCCCGTGCGTTGAGTGCTTCCACCGTCAGCCCGCCGATACCCGGCCAGGCGAAAACGGCTTCGACAGTGATGGCCCCGGCGACCACATAGCCAATATTGAGGGTGATCAAGGTCACGACCGGTAGCATTGCATTGCGAAATGCATGACGCATCAGCATTTGACCGTTGGTCAGCCCTTTCGCCCGTGCGGTTACCATGTAATCCTCGGTGAGTACGTCACTCATTGCGGCACGAGCGACGACGACGTACTGGCCGATTAGCCCAAGCGCCACCGCAGTGGCGGGAAGCGTGAGATGTTGCAGGTAGTCGAGGAACGAACCAAGAGAGCCCGTGATCAGGCCGGGCGAGTATGCACCATAGCCCGGGAGCCAACCCAATGCCGTGCTGAAGATTACCACCAGGATCATGCCGAGCCAGAAAGCCGGCGTAGAATAGAGCGCCAGAGAGGCTCCGGTTGCGATACGGTCGCCGGCTCCTCCCCGGCGCCAGCCTGCGTAGATCCCAAGCATCACCCCAATAACGATTGCCATTATCTGAGCAACCCCGACTAGGACTATGGTGTCCGGCAGGCGTTCCGCTATCAGGTCTGCGACATGCCTGCCCCTGAACTTGAAGCTGTAGCCGAAATCGCCGCGGAGTGTTGCCGACAGGTAGTCGACCGCCTGGTCCGGGAACAGCGGCCGGTCAAGGCCCCAACGTTGGTTCTGCGCCTCAATCTGCTCGGCGGTGACGCTGACGCGCGCCCCGCCAAGCAAAAGAGATGCAGGGTCACCTGGAATAACTCGGAATAGGATGAAGTTCAGGACTGCCACCATCAGGAGGGTTATAGAGGCCCTGACGATGATGCGCAGGATGTGACGGCTCCCTCCCCCTCCGTTCACGGCGCGGGCACCGGCTTCAAGCGATCGAATGGGAAGTAGCTGTCCATCGACATGATGCCTTGCTTTCCCCAACCCTCGAAGCAATCCCTCCGGTGGGCTTCGAGCAGGGTGGGGTAACATAGTACGATGTAAGGCGCTTCAGTATAAATTAGTCGCGCTGCCTGGTCGACCAGCTTTTGGTTTTTCTTGAGGTCAACGGTGACCTGCACCTCCGCGAACAGTTTGTCGAACTCCGCATTCGTCCAGTACGCCTTGTTCTTGATGCCGATGGAATTGCTGCTGCCGAAGATGAGCAGGTCTTTAGGTGTTGGGCCTTGCCAGGTATCGGAAATGAGCAGATCCCACCCTCCGCCGCCTTTCGCCGGAGCTGCGGCGCGGGCGCTCAGCGCACCGGAGTCGAGCCGAGTCACCGATACAGGGATACCGATTTGCTCCAACCAGCCAGCGATAAACTGCACTGCCGCGACCGGCATCTCTATATTTGCTGAAGGTCCAGACACCAGCTCTAGCTGGAAACTCTTCCCGTCCTTGTCCTCCCGAATGCCATCGCCGTTCGTGTCCCGGTACCCTGCGGCGTCAAGCCGGCGGTTGGCTTCGGCGAGATCGAAGTGGCGCCTGATGTCGTTCAGATCTGAATAGTAATCGGCCGCCACCGGCATTGCGAGTCCGACACCAGGGTCGGCGTGTCCGCGCATGGCTCGATCGACGATGGCCTTCTGATCGATCGCGTAGCCGAGCGCATCGCGAAACGCCGGATCCTGCAGAGCCTTGGTGCTACCTGCGCCATCTCCCGAAGCGGTGTTGAAGGCGAGATAGGTTTTCTGAGCTATGCGGGATTCACCGACTACAATGTCGGGATCCTTCGAGAGATCAGCCCACTGGGCGGACGTCAGGTAGTTGCCATAATCGAGTTCCCCGCTCTTAAGACCTTGCGCAATCGGATCGGCGGCATCGAAGGACCGCAGGATCACCCCCGCGATTTGGGGCTTCCCCGTACGGAAATAGGGGTTCGGCGTCAGGCGTGTAAACTGGCCCTGGTGAAACTCCGAAACGATCATAGGTCCCGTACCCACCAAAGGCGGATCGTTGCGGAAGGTTACGCGTGCGTCAGCATAGCTGATGTCCTTCCAAATGTGCTCGGGAACGATCATTATGATATTGTCTATTGGCCAGGTCGCGGGGAACTTGGTCACGATCTGCAAAGTCTCGTCGTCGAACGCTTTGATGGACTCGACGTTCTCAAGACCGCTGGTGCTGTTCCACCCGACGTTTAGCTCGTCGGGCTTGCCTATGGAATCGTGCAAATAACTATAAGTGAACGCCGCGTCCCTAGCGGTAGCAGGCTGGCCGTCCGACCACTTCATGCCGGGCCAGATCTTGAAGGTCCAAGTGAGGTTGTCGTCGGCGACGGACCAAGATTGGGCAAAGCCCTTTCGATCGTCGTATCGCTGGGCGTCTATGCAGACCAAGAAATCATAGCAAATAGCCAAGGGCCAAAAGGAGCCCCAAGTGGCGAAGGGGTTCATCGAATCAGGGCCTCCACCCAGTCCGCCGATTCGCAGGATGCGATCGTCGCACGACGAGGCGAACGCCCTCGAGTTAATCCCCCAAGGGGTCGCCGAAATCGCCAGCATTGCCTTCATAAGCGCACGACGATTATATGAGTATTGGCTCATTTTATCCTCCCTGTTTGCCGGCTTTATCATCACTTCATGTTCACACGACCACGATGATCTACGGCCTCAACCCGGAACATCTGGCTTCCTTTTGACGGAAGCTCCACAGTCCCCTCATTCCAGATAAGTAGCAGTGCCCAGGGGGGTGGTTCCTGCAAATTGGCCGCTGTGCCTGCATGAATCCGGCGTTTTTCTCGATTCTGGGCACAGCTAGCCAGAATTAAAGTCGATTGGCCGGTTCCAGCTCCTGGCGGCGCCCACGGACAATTCGCATATAGCAAACGAGGCAGTCATTCAGGTTCTGTTCGCGACCTCGGGTTGGAGGGTCCCGTCGAGCCGCAAACGCCTTTATCACGGATGTGTGATGTCGGAATGTCGATGCCGAAATTCCAGAGGATATCCTCTTCCGGCACACGACGGTCTAAGAGGCGTTCGACAAGCTGCGCGCCGCGCAACAACACGGAGCTTGAGCCGCCCGTTGAAAAACGATGTAAACGCTGATGGATCTCCAGCCTGATGCGTGGCCGCCAGCTCGTCGACCGTGAACTATCCGCAAGCCATTGATCTGGCCTTTTGATTGAGGCGGATAGCGTCTTTTGAATTGCAGGATTAGCGGTATTTGGACGCTGTTTTCCTGCAATTCGGTTTTGCGATTCCCTTGTGCTGCGGAGCGTGATTCACTCGGTTCGGCGGCGGCGAATCGAGGGGACGGCGAATGTCCAAGCCACGCGAGACGGGAGAGCAGGACCTGTTCCGCTCCAGGCTCGATCAGATCATCAACATGAAGCAGGCGATCGACCGGCCGGTGCTGGAGGAGCGTTTCGGCGCCGTCTATTCGGACGGCCCCGGCATGCCGCCGCTGCCGACCCGGCTGATGGCGGGGCTGGCGATCCTCAAGCACACCTTCAACCTGTCGGATGAGGTGCT
>NZ_RZRR01000450.1:0-4470 GCF_003998555.1 Mesorhizobium sp. M7A.F.Ca.CA.002.09.1.1
GGTCGGCCGGCTGCGTCTTGAAGGCGTCACGATCCCCGATCGGCACCGGCGCGCGGCGGCTGATGCGCAGCAGCGTGTAGCCCGCCAGGCAGAGATGCGCGAAGGCGGTCGCCAGGAACAGACCTTCCGGGCGCATCCAGCCCATCAGGGCAGCCGCAAGCAAAGGTCCGATCATCGTGCCGAAGCCATAGAGCAGCAACAGCCCGCCAGATACCTTGACGAAATCCTCCGAGCGCGCGTGGTCGTTGGCATGCGCCACGGCGATGGAATAGAGCGTATAGGCGAAGGCGCCATAGGCGGCGGTGAAGACGATGACGAAGACGCCGGAGCGTGGCTCGAACAGGAAGATCATGAGCGCGAAGAAGGCCCCGCCGAAAGCCGCCCCCGCCAGCACGAAGCGCCGGTCGGTCTTGTCGGACAGGCGCCCGGCCGGAAGCTGCATGGCGGCACCGGCAACGACCACAAGGCTCATCATCAGGGCGATCTCGGCCGTGGAAATGCCGATGCGCGCACCATAGACTGCGCCAAGCGTGCCCCAGGCGCCGTTGGCGATGCCGATCAGCACGCAAGCGACCGCCGACACCGGCGAATTGGCATAAAGGCCCCTGACATCAAGTGAGACATCCTGCAGCGGCTTGGGGTGGGAGGCGGTCGAGACCGCCGTCGGAATGAGCGACAGGCAAAACAGGATGCCGGTGATCATGAACAGCGACGCGGACTTCACGTCGCCGCCGGCGACGATCATCTGCCCACCCATGATCGAGGCATAAGTCACCATCATGTAGAGGCCGAAGACGGTGCCACGGTTCTCGTTGGTGGCCTTCTCGTTCAACCAGCTTTCGATGACCATGAAGGCGCCGGCCATGGTGAAGCCGGTGAAGGCGCGCAGCAGGATCCAGACATACTCGTCGATGATCAGCCCGGTGAGCAGCGCCACGATGGCGCCGGATGCGGCAAAGGCGCCAAAGGCGCGCACGTGGCCGGCGCGGCGCACGATGCGCGGTGCGAAGAAGCAGCCGGTGACGAAGCCGCCGGCCCAGGCCGTGCCCATCAGGCCGAGCGATGCGGTCGAGAAGCCTTCCAACTGACCGCGCAGGGGCAGAAGCAGCCCATGCAAACCAGATGCCGCGAGCAGGAAAGCGGTGCCGCGAAGCAGCGAGAGGATCGGTCGGTAGGTTGCGAACATTGGTTGATCCGGCTCAGGTTTGGCGGGGACGCTGGGTCTGAAGACAGTCGCATTCGGGCTTTTCGGCGGCGGGCTTTACGCCCGAGCGCCTATCTGCGGCGGAACAGTGCTTCGGCCGCGGATTTGGTGGTGTCCTTGGCCTTGAGTTCGGCTTCCAGGCGGGCGATTTCGTCGCGCAGGATGCCGATCCGCTCAGTCAAGTCGCTGACGGAAAGCAATGACAGGTCCTGCCCGATCTCGTGCGGGCGCGCCTTCTTCTTGGGTTCGTCGTCGAAGATCGCCATCGTCGCTCCTCCTCCGCCAAGACCAGATTGGCCATTTGCCTGATTTGGCAATCAGCATACATAGGGCAGGGGCGTCGATGCAAACAGCCGATCGGACAACGGCGAGGAAAGACGGGAAATCTCATGGCGAGCGGACAGAAAATTCCGGCAAGGATGACGGCCATCGCGATCTCGGAGCCGGGTGGCCCTCGGGTGCTGAAGCCGGAAACACGCGACGTGCCGCAGCCCGGCCCCGGCGAGATCCTGATCAAGGTGCATGCCGCCGGCGTCAACCGGCCCGACGTCCAGCAGCGCAAAGGCGCCTATCCGCCACCGCCCGGCGCATCCGACCTGCCGGGCCTCGAGGCATCGGGTGAAGTCGCCGCCCTTGGCGACGACATATCACGCTGGCGCATTGGCGACCGCGTCTGTGCGCTGACGCCCGGCGGCGGCTATGCCGAATATGTCAAGGTCCATGCAGGGAGCGTGCTGCCGTTGCCCGCCGGCTTCACCCACACCGAAGCCGCGGCGGTGCCGGAGAATTACTTCACCGTCTGGCACAATGTGTTCGAGCGTGGCGGCCTCAAGAAAGGCGAGACGCTGCTCGTCCACGGCGGCCCGTCCGGCATCGGCACGACAGCAAACCAGCTTGCCTCCGCCTTCGGCGCCTATGTCATCACCACTGCCGGCAGCAAGGAGAAATGCGACGCCTGCCTGAAGCTCGGCGCCGACCGGGCGATCAATTATCGCGAGGCGGATTTCGTCGCCGCGGTGAAGGAGGCAACGGGTGGCAAAGGCGCCAATGTCATCCTCGACATGGTCGGCGGCGACTATGTGGCGCGCAATTATGAGGCCGCGGCGGTCGAAGGCCGCATCGTCCAGATCGCCGTTCAGGCCGGCGCTGTCGCAAGCGCGGACTTTTCGAAGATCATGGTCAAGCGGCTTACCCACACAGGTTCGACGCTGAGGCCGCGAACCGTCGAGTTCAAGGCGGCGATCGCGGCGGCGCTGGAAGCGCAGGTGTGGCCGCTGCTCGGCACGCGCAAGGTTGCCCCTGTGATGGACATGATCTTCCCGCTCAGCGAAGCCTGGCGGGCGCATGAGCGCATGGAAGAGGGTGAGCATATCGGCAAGATCGTGCTCGACGTAGGCTGACAGCGCGCGAGGTCAGCGCCTCGCTGCCCACAAGATGAACAGAAGCTTAATGCTGCAATGCAGCATTTGCATCATTGCTATGCAAAATCAGCCATTCAAGTCCTCATCGATGACGCCTATTTGAGCACCATCGAAACGAACATCATTCTGGAGGGACTACCATGAACCCGATCCGCGCTTTCCGTAACTGGCGTATGTACACCGAGACCGTCCGCGAACTGAACCGTCTCAACGCACGTCAGCTCAGCGATCTCGGCATCAACCGCGCCGACATCGAAAAGATCGCCCGCAGGGCTATCTAAAGCCACGTCCTGGTCCGCTCCGGCGGGCCCAAGCCGTGGAAGCCAGAGCCGCACCAGACGAACTTTGTCGCGGTTCCGAGCCCGCTGGACCCAGTCCGGCGGGTTTTGTCGTTTTGGGCGGGAGATCAACGACCGTCCCAACCGATACCGGCCATCGAGCAGGGTTGACCTCGGTTTCCTGCATGGCATCTTGGCTCGGCGCTTTCACAAGGGCGAACCCTGATGGAAGCAGCGGCTCCGGCATGACAGGGGTGCCCCTATCTCAACCGATCTTTGCCAAGACCGGAACTCGCCAGCGAAGCCAGCTTGTCGTTCTGTTCAAGAGCGCGGAACGTTTTCGGTAAGTACCCACGGCTTCCGGTCTTTGCTCCAAAAACGTTGCGAAAGGACCCGAGAGCGGTTATACAGACCGCGAATTTCCCATTTTGGTGGCTCTAAACCACCGCCCGCGCGGGAACGCGGGCGAACGAGAAGGATTTGTAAAAATGGCCAATACGCTGCTGATGCCCAAGGCGACCGCCGTCTGGCTGGTCGACAATACCGCACTTTCCTTCGAGCAGATCGCGCAGTTCTGCGGACTGCATCCGCTCGAGGTCAAGGCAATCGCCGATGGCGAAGCGGCGCAAGGCATCAAGGGCATGGACCCGATCATGACCGGACAGCTGACCCGCGACGAGATCGCCCGTGCCGAGAAGGACCCGAACCAGCGCCTGAAGCTTTCGGACCCCAAGGTGCGGGTGCCCGAATCCAAGCGCAAGGGTCCGCGCTACACGCCGCTGTCGAAGCGCCAGGACCGGCCGAACGCGATTCTGTGGCTGGTGCGCAACCATCCCGAGCTCAAGGACGCGCAGATCTCGCGTCTCGTCGGCACCACCAAGTCGACGATCGAGCAGATCCGCGAGCGCAAGCACTGGAACTCAGCCAATCTGCAGCCGATGGACCCGGTGACGCTGGGTCTCGCCTCGCAGATCGACCTCGACATGGAAGTCAACCGCGCCTCGCGCGGCCGCGAACAGGCGCAGCCGGTCGGCGACACGCTGCTGCCGGCGGCCCTGACCGAGCGGTTGGTGCCGGCTCCCGAGAAGCCGAAGGACGAGGACGCCGAACTCGACGCCAACGCCGTGTTCGCCAAGCTCTCGGCCTTGAAGTCGAAGAACACGGACAATGACGACGACGAGTGAGGTTGTCTGATATCCAAGAAAAAGCCCGCTTCGAGCGGGCTTTTTTCTAACTGCGTCGGGTCTCAGCTTCGCGCGGCGCGGTCCGGCGCCATGCCATAGTCCTCGCTGCGCTCCACCGCGCGGTAGAAGTCGGCAAGCTGCTTGCCGCGCTCCGGCTTGAAGATGCGGCCGGCGATGACCACCGAGGCGATGCGATCGATGCGGAAGGCGCGGAAATCGTCGCGCATCTCGCACCAGGCGACCAGCGTCCACACCTTGCCCCAGAACCACAGGCCGAGCGGGCGGATATCGCGGGCGGTGCCGCGGCCGGCCTCGTCGGAATAGTCGATGGTCAGCACCTGGCGCTTTTCGACCGCGCGCTCGATCAGGTCGATCGCCTCGCG